>RFNL01000188.1 GCA_009927195.1 Betaproteobacteria bacterium
TTGGAGATTCTAAAATTGATGACCCGTCAATTTGAATGAATTCCATCACAAGCAATTCACGAAACTAAATTGGTTGGCAATATACTGGCTCAGTCCGCCCAGAGCAAAACTTATTCAATTACACAGTTTGTTACACATCGATTTATATGTCTTAAGTCCAGATCCTGCTGGTCAAATAAAAATCATGAGTTTATGGATACAACTCAAACCACTTTACGACTTCAAAATCTTGCCCTGCTTGTGTTTCTGCCAAAAGTGAAATTCGATCAAATCGGCAAACGCCTAATTTTTCAAAATGTTGCTGCGCAGCCCCTATCAATATTTTTTGGAAATTTGATGCAACCGCATGGAGCGATCCCGTCAGTGAAAAATGAAATCTGAATTGATCCAATACCCAAGGATAACCCCAAGCAACCAACAACTTATCTTGGTCTGGGGTTAAATTTGCTTTTCGCCTTCGGGTCAACTCTTCCAAAGTTAACGGCAGTGCAAAACCTTGCAAGTCTTTGACACACGCAGCGGCGACGGCATCTAGCTGTTCTGCCTTTTCACAGGGCCTGAGTGATAAAAATCCTCCGGCCGTACTGACTTCCAGCTTTGGCAAGTCAAAGGGCTTTAATGATCTCGCCAGCTGATGTAATTTGAGATGCAAATCACCGACTTCATACCCGGGCGCTAACTGAAACGGAGCCTTTAAGGTTGCATGCCATCCATATCGTTTGGGTTCAGCAGTCAGTGATCCCAATATTTCAGGGTCTATTTCTGATAGTTGGATTTGCGGGCTTCGCTTTCCAGTGACAGCACACCGTCCCAGCCATTGGGCTCCAGCCTTGCCCCATTCGGAATCAGGATCAGGGCAAAAATACACCGCATAGCGAAAAGGTCGAGAGGGGCCTGTCACAGGTCAATACCTGGGAAAATCAAATTTTGGCAAGGCTTCATGGCGATATTGGCCCATGTGATTGTCACGAAATTTAAACATGTAGTTCTTAAAGTTGAATAAAATTAGCAGTCAAGTTTAGGTTGCCTTATCAATGTTGCATAAATTTGGCAATACCCCCTCTGAACTCACCCCCATGCGACAAGAATGGATGGCCTTGTTAGCAAGGGCACCGCATACTTTATTGAATGATATTGTCAAACCGTATATCGAATCAAAGCAAACGGAGTGGCTAAGACGCCCAGAGACTGGTCTCATGATGATTCAAGCCAGAGTGGGCGGGACAGGTGAGCGCTTTAATCTTGGGGAAGTTACCGTCACACGCTGTGCGCTGCGTTTAGGTGAATTAGATGACCCATCCCCAGTGGGTGTTTCATACGTATTGGGACGAGATCATCAACACGCGCAACTTGCAGCCGCAGCAGATGCCCTTTTACAAGATGCTTCCTATTACGTCGATTTAGAAGTTCAGCTACTGGAGCCTGTCCGCCAGTTTTTAAAGCAGCAACAAACTTCCCGACAGGCCCGAGCACAAACTACCAAAGTAGATTTCTTCACTGTGGCCCGGGAAGTGAGTTCAGGTGATGATGGAGAAGTCTCTTGAAATCTCAAGAATTACAAAACGTCATCCCGGGCTTCACGCACGAGGCCTTCGGAAGTCAGGCTGTGTTTAGAACATCGCTCAATGCAATGTCCTACCCGGGCCGCCCATTGGAAATCCCGCTTGACTGCGCTTTGCCAAGTCTGGGTCACGGTGCAGCAGCTGCTTTGCTTCTGGGATTACTGGATTCAGACACCACGCTATGGATGTCTCCTTCTGTTCGTGAAGGGGATGCAGGTCCATGGCTGCGCTTTCACACCGGTTGCCAAGTTTCAGACGATGTCAATAATGCCCAATTCATATGGGTTGCGCACAGCGATTCTTTGCCACAAATTTCTAGCATGATGCAGGGAAGCGAAGATTACCCAGATCAGTCAGCAACCTGCATTATTGAAATACAAGATTTCGACATGGAATCAGAGGAATTGGTTTTACAAGGCCCGGGCATTGATGGCAACTGTTCGTTGAAAGTACTGGGGTTGCCAGATGCGTTTGTTGAGCAATGGCAAAACAACCACCGTATTTTTCCAAGAGGTATCGACGTATTTCTGACCAATGCGAGCCACATTGTCGGGTTACCCAGAACCACTCGGATTTCAAGAAAGGCCAAAGCCTGATATGTACGTTGCCGTCAAAGGTGGTGAAACCGCTATCCTCAACAGCTATAAGTTGCTTGAAGAGCAACGGCGAGGTGATCCCTCGTTGCCTGAACTTTCCGTCGATCAAATACGCCAACAACTCAAACTCTCTGTGGATAGGGTTATGACCGAGGGATCGGTGTATGACCCCCAACTGGCTGCTCTTGCCATCAAGCAAGCAAGCGGTGACTTGATCGAGGCCATTTTCTTATTGCGCGCCTATCGTGCAACCTTGCCACGCTTAGGCAATACGTGTGCCATCGACACCTCTCGCATGCAACTGATGCGACGAATATCTGCCACATTCAAGGATTTACCAGGCGGGCAAGTTCTGGGGCCTACCTATGACTACACGCAGCGTCTGCTTGATTTCAAGCTATTGGCCAATGCACAAACAGGAGACACTCATCCACCTCCATCCAATGAGAAGGCTTTGGATTCTCATGGGGAAGAGTCAGTTCCGCGTGTCATCGACCTTCTGAATGAAGAAAATTTGATCGAAACATTTGACCGTCCACCAGATGACCCATCACCCAAAGATTTAACGCGAGAACCTCTGCGTTTTCCAGCAGACCGCGCTGCGCGCTTACAAAATATTGCCCGAGGTGATGAAGGGTTTTTACTGGCCATGGCTTACTCCACGCAACGCGGCTACTCGCACAGCCACCCTTTCGTTGGCGAAGTGCGTTTGGGCGAAGTAGCCATTGAGATTGAGCCTGAAGAATTGGGTTTTGCTATTTCCATTGGAGATATTGAAATAACCGAGTGTGAAATGGTGAACCAGTTTGCAGGCAGCAAAACGGAACCACCCAAATTCACCAGGGGCTACGGATTAGCCTTTGGCCATAGCGAACGCAAAGCGATGGCGATGAGTTTGGTGGACCGCGCCCTGCGCGCTCAAGAACTGGGCGAGACGGTTGAGTCACCCGCCCAAATGCAAGAGTTTGTTCTCTCGCACAGCGATAGCCTAGAGGCCTCTGGCTTTGTACAGCACTTGAAGCTGCCACATTACGTTGACTTTCAGTCTGAGCTGGAATTGGTGCGAAAGATGAGGTCTGGCAAGTTACCAAGCGGTCAAAATGAGGAATCGGCCCAATGATGGCATCCTCGATCGCCAGCAATCATGAAATTGCCCCCGAAGTAAATTTTGCGTATTTGGACGAACGTACAAAACGCATGATTCGTCGAGCCATACTGAAAGCTGTGGCCATACCCGGTTACCAAGTTCCATTTGGCTCTCGAGAAATGCCGCTTCCTTATGGTTGGGGAACGGGCGGTATTCAAGTCACGGCTTCGGTGATTGGTCCCGCCGACACTCTCAAAGTCATCGATCAAGGTTCAGACGATACGGTCAACGCCGTAAATATCCGACGATTTTTTGAACGCACAGCTGGCGTAAACACCACCACGCGCACACACGAAGCCACCTTGATCCAAACGCGGCACCGCATCCCTGAAAAGCCTTTGGTCGAAGGCCAAATCATCGTCTTTCAAGTACCTGTGCCTGAACCCATGCAACGCCTAGAGCCCCGCGAAACCGAAACGCGTACCTTGCATGGTTTGGCCGAATACGGACTCATGCATGTCAAACTGTACGAAGACATCGCACGGTACGGCCATATTGCCACGACTTACGACTATCCGGTATTGGTCAACCACCGCTACATCATGTCGCCATCGCCCAACCCAAAGTTCGATAACCCCAAAATGCACATGAATCCTGCTTTGCAATTGTTTGGAGCGGGTCGCGAAAAGCGCATCTATGCCGTGCCACCTTATACCGCTGTGGAGAGTCTGGCATTCGAGGACCATCCTTTTGAAATTCAAAAATGGGACACGGTTTGTGCGCGATGTGGGTCTACCGAATCTTTTTTGGATGAAATCATCACCGACGATTCGGGTGGGCGCATGCATGTTTGCTCAGATTCTGACTATTGCCAATCAAGAATTGATCTACAGCCCGAGAAGTAGCCATGTCTTTTTGAATCACATGGATTTCAACTTTCCTGCCATGACTTTCAAATCCAGCTATGACACTGTCAGCACATAACTTGACCAAACCTTTGCTGCGCGTGGCAAACATCTGTAAAAGTTATGGCTCCCGCATGGCTTTGCACGATGCCAGTTTTGATTTATGGCCCGGCGAAGTCATGGCTGTCGTTGGCGAATCTGGCTCTGGAAAAACCACATTGCTCAATGCCATCGCTGGTCGAAATAAACCTGATTCGGGTCTTGTTGAGTTTTTAATCCAAGAAAATCAATTGCAAAATATATATGACATGCCCCAAGCACAGCAACGCCTGTTGGCTCGAACAGAATGGGGATACGTGCACCAAAATTCAGCAGATGGATTGCGCATGGATGTTTCTGCAGGTGCCAATGTGGGTGAGCGCCTCATGGGCTTGGGTGAGCGCAATTACGAAAAAATTCGTCAAACAGCAGAAGAATGGTTGAAGCGGGTAGAAATTGACCCTGCCCGCATAGACGATACACCAAGAACCTTTTCAGGTGGTATGCGTCAACGATTGCAGATTGCTCGCAACCTCGTTACCCAGCCTCGTCTGGTTTTCATGGATGAACCTACATCGGGATTGGATGTATCAGTTCAAGCCAGGCTGCTTGATTTGTTAAGACAACTTACCAGGCAAATGCATTTGGCCGTGGTTATCGTCACGCATGATTTGGCTGTTGCAAGACTTTTGGCGCATCGGATGATGGTGATGCAACGCGGCGCAGTCATCGAGACGGGTCTGACTGACCAGGTATTGGATGATCCCCAACACCCTTACACCCAGCTCTTGGTGTCTTCGGTTTTACAGCCTTGAAATTGAAAGTCACCCAATGATGCTTCAATTAAAAAAGGTAACCAAGCAATTCAAGCTGCACCACCAGCATGGGACAGAACTCAACGTTCTAAGCGATGTTGATATGAGCGTTGCTGCTGGAGAATGTGTGGTGCTTGATGGCCCATCTGGAATGGGTAAAAGCACACTGCTTAAACTGATCTATGCCAACTACCGAGCCACCAGTGGAGCAATTGAAGTTCGCCAAGTTGACGGCAGTGTGATTGAACTCACCACAGCAAACCCCAGAGAACTCATTCGCGTGCGCCAACACACCGTAGGCTATGTGAGTCAATTTTTAAGGGTGATTCCGAGAGTCCCCGCCCTGGACATCGTGGCAGAGCCATTGCTGGAGGATGTTTCACCCAACATCTCATCCATAGACAAAGCCAGAGAACAGGCCCGAGGGTTACTCACGCGCTTACGTATACCTGAAAGACTGTGGGAATTACCGCCTGCGACATTTTCGGGTGGCGAGCAGCAACGAATCAATATTGCACGCAACATGATCAAACCACGGCCCATTCTTCTTCTGGACGAGCCCACTGCCTCTTTAGATGATGAAAATTCACGAATCGTGATTGATTTGATTCACGAAGCCGTCTCCCGAGGTACCGCGATAGTTGGGATTTTTCACGACAGCGCCGTCGGCAAAGCTGTAGCGACCCGTCACATAGATGCGGCTCAATTCAGGAAATAAAAAATGGGCACTCTGGTCTTTAAAAATGCATCCATCGTTTTACCCAAAGAGGTGATAAGAGGAAGCGTCTCTGTTGTAAATGGTCGAATTGCAGCAATTGATCAAGGTTTATCCAATAACGTGACGGGCATTGACCTTCAAGGGGACTACCTGTTACCTGGATTCATTGAAATACACACCGATAATTTTGAGCGTCACTTAATGCCCAGACCCAAAGTAAATTGGGCAGAATTGCCCGCACTCTTGGCACATGACGCAGAAATTGCTGCAGCAGGAATCACCACTGTTTTTGATGCATTGGGTGTTGGAGACGGAGACCCCGATAGTCTGCGGGGCAGCACTTGGGATTCGGTGCTAAGCACATTAGATATGTGTGTTCGCGAACATCTATTGAGAGCTGATCACCACATCCACGTTCGCTGCGAATTGCCTGCCCCGAATACAGCAGATCTATTCCAACCGTTTCAAAATCATCCGCGGTTATCACTGATTTCGCTCATGGACCACACGCCCGGCCAACGACAATGGGAAAACGTGGAAGTTGCGCGCGTGTACTACACAGGTAAAAAAGGTTGGTCTAACGAAAAATTCGATAAGCAGGTCAATCTTGCTGCCGAGCTCCAAGCGAAATATGCTGCCCCGCACCGTGAATTTTTTGTTGAATACTGTAAATCTCACCACATACCCCTGGCCAGTCACGACGACACAACGGAAGCCCATGTGCATCAAGCTCACGCTGAGGGTGCAACCATTGCGGAGTTTCCCACCACGCTGAAAGCGGCACAATGTGCCCACCAACTCGGGATGTTGAATGTCATGGGGGGGCCTAATGTGGTTCGAGGTGGTTCGCATTCCGGAAATGTTGCTGCCCTTGACCTGGCACGACACGGGATTCTTGACATACTTTCGTCTGATTACGTTCCAAGCAGCCTATTGAGCGCCGTGATGCGCTTGGTTGATGATGAAATATTGTCATTACCCCAAGCCATAGCCACCGTTAGCCAGGCCCCTGCGCTGGCCACTGGTTTGAACGATAGGGGGCAAATTGCTTCAGGCATGCGTGGCGACTTGATACACGCCTCATTCATTAACTTGTCGAATCAAAAGCGCCATGCAGTTGTAAAGGCTGTTTGGCGTGAGGGTAATAGGATTTTGTAGGCGTCATTTCAAAAGCGCATGGGTTCTTAGACAGGCCCTGTCAAATGATTGTCATATGGACAGACCACACTCGTTTTTTGATTTGGTCAACTTTCGGTGCCCAATTCTCCTCATCACCTCACATCACCTGTCCACTTTAACCAACTGGAGTCCTCAAATATGTTTAAGAAAGTTTTAGCGACAATGGCCATTGGCCTGAGCATCACAGGTGCCATGGCACAAGATATCAATTTTGGTTTCATTTCAACTGAAGCCAGTCAAAACATCAAGTCAGACTGGCAGCCTTTGATCGATGATCTGGAGAAGCAAACGGGTCTCAAGGTGAAGGCATTCTTCGCTTCGGATTACGCGGGCATTATTGAAGGCATGCGCTTTAACAAAGTGCATCTGGCTTGGATGGGTAACAAATCAGCGATGGAAGCTGTGGACCGCTCCAATGGTGAAGTGTTTGCACAAATGGTGAACGCTGATGGATCACAGGGCTACTACTCTCATCTCATTGTTCACAAAGACAGCCCCTACAAATCGGTAGATGACATTCTAAAAAATGGCAAGTCCCTGAGTTTCAGTAACGGTGACCCCAACTCCACGTCTGGATTTTTGGTTCCCGGCTTTTATGTTTTTGCACAAAACAAAGTTGACCCTAAAACTTTGTTCAAAGTGGTACGCAATGCAAACCACGAGACCAATGCCTTAGCGGTTGCCAACAAGCAGGTGGATGTGGCAACCAATAACAGTGAAAATCTTGAAAAAATTCAACAGCGCTATCCTGAGAAATTCAATGAGATCAAAGTTGTCTGGACATCCCCATTGATTGCCTTAGATCCATTGGTCATTAGCAAAAATCTGCCGGAAGCCACCAAAACCAAAATTAAGAATTTCTTTTACAACTACGCAAAAACCGATGCGCGAGAAAAAGAAATTGTGATGAAGATATCCAAGCTTTCGGGCTTTAAAGCTTCTAGCAACGATCAACTTAAACCCATCCGCCAATTGGATTTATTTTCAAAGCGCATCAAGGTTGAAGCAGATACATCTCTGTCAGACGCAGACAAGAAGTCTCAATTGGCACAGCTAGACCAACAACTTGCAGCTTTGAAATAAAGTTGCGGAACCGGTGTCGTTGGGCTGAGACAAAACTCATCCTGCAAGATTGATAAAAACTGATTTTTTATCCTTCAAAAGGACTGGGTCATGTCCGTGCCCAATTGCGCTTGCCCAACATGTGAGTGAGCAGGTCGATGCCAATTGTCTCGGCCCTCTCCTCATACACGAGTTTCAAATCACGGCCAGTGTCAATTGATCTGGCGTTGGCGCCCAGCGCAAAAGTGCTTGTGAAGTTCAATGATGACAACCCCCACAAGCATGCTCACCAATTTCAACCTCGCGAATATCGTTTATCAACAGGCACTTGCCAATCCAGGCCAAGTGGCCGTGGTTTTCGGCAATCTGCATTTAACTTACGGGGAACTGGCACTGCGTGCTGACCGATTGGCACAACGTCTGGTTCATGACCCACATTGGAAAATTCCAATAAATCGGCTGCCGCGGGTGGGGATACTCGCCTCACGCAACCCGGCCGCTTGTGTAGCGGTCAATTCAGCTTGCTGGGCGGGTGCAACCTACATTCCGCTTGGGCTCAAGCAACCTCCAGATCGGATCGCGGCCATTCTCCAGCAGTGTGATTTTTCAGCATTGATTGTTGACGACGAAGGCCTGAAGGTGATGACCCATGAGCTGCGAGCTCATGGTCCACCCATTCTTGTGCATGCCCACGAGGCCGATGACCAAATGCACACCGACAAAACAGTTGATGCGCCCCCTCTGAATGCGCCCTGCACCATTCGGTCAGTGGATACCGCCTACATCATTTTTACATCTGGAACCACTGGCATTCCCAAGGGCGTCATGATCAACGCGGGCTCAGCGCATCGTTACATCAGCAAGATGACGCAACTTTTGCAGTTGAAAAATGATGACCGAATCACTGAAACCTGTGAATTGAGTTTTGATCTATCGGTTCACAACATGTTCACCACGTGGACCGCTGGCGCTCAATTGCACATTCTGCCGGCCGCACAGGCCATGAATGCGGTCAAATTTGTTCAACAAGCCAAGATTACCGTTTGGAATTCGGTACCCTCAATTGCCGGGATTCTTCGTCAACTCAAAGCTCTCTCCGTCAATTGCATGCCGTCATTGCGTTTGAGTATTTTTGGCGGGGACCAATTACCGCTGAGCACGGTCACGGACTGGAAAAAAGCTGCCCCGAATGGCTCCGTGGTCAATCTCTACGGACCGACAGAAGCAACCGTTTTTTGCATGTGGCAAAACAACTTGGATGTTTCGGACGTTTCGCCTGATCGAGGAATCATGTGCATTGGCGTCCCCCTTCCAGGCAACCAGGCGTGCATCGTGAACTCAATGGGAGCGCAGGTACCAGAGGGCACACCCGGAGAATTATGGATAGCGGGAGATCAACTGTCTGATGGGTATGTGAACGCCGCTGAATTAAGTCTTCAGCAGTTCCCGACGGTGAATGGTAAGCGTTGGTACAAAACAGGGGATGTGGCCACAAAAGACCATCAAGGTCGTTATCACTATCTTGGACGCATAGACAACCAGATCAAAGTCCTTGGGCATCGGGTTGAATTAGAAGACATAGATGCCCATTTGCGCAAGGTAACTGGTTCGGATTTAGTGGGGTCTGTCGCTTGGCCCATCATCGAGGGCATGGCCGTTGGTGTGGTTTCATTCGTCTGCGGGTCTCAAGTTGATGCAAGCTTGGCCACTCAAATACTTAAACAACAGCTTCCTTACTACATGCTGCCCAGCAAAATCATCGAACTCAACACCATGCCTTGCAACGCGAATGGAAAAGTGGACCGAAAAGCGCTGAAAGCATTGTTGGAAAAAGGACAGGAGGTCAGCTAAAGGGTACGCTTGGAGGGATTCGCATTTTTCAATGACCAACCCTTTGAGACATCTGTGTTCAGCGATGACCACCCATGGCCATGGACAAAAACTTAGCCTTTATCAACTTGGCCCAAACCCAAAAAGGTCAATTTCTGATGGGCCTTTTGTCGTGGGTGATGATTGCGCCTCATTTAGGCATTTGGGAATCGGCATTGGCAGTCACTGGTGCCATGCTTGCGGCCAAACTAACGGCCCACCGTGGTGTGCTTTTGTTCGTCACCACCACGGCCACCACTTTTTTGGAAACTTGGATTGGCGACATTGATACCTTAGAACATATTCAAGGGATCATGGACGCATCGCAGGTCACCCATCTTTCAGCGGAAGTCATTGCCATCGCTTGCTTGGCGATGTTGATGCTGCTCATACCGATTCTGCTTAAATGGGTGGCCCTGTTTCCTGGGTCTTTTTTGGCCAAAAGACCACTGGTAGCGCTGCTGGGATGCGAGTTTTTTTTATCTTTATGGATGGGCATGCCAGGCTTTGGCCCTTTAGCGACTGTGTGGATATGGTCAATGATTTTTACATTCACACCCTATATTTGGTTTTTAGCCTACGCCATTGTGGATCAACGCAATGATCGATCCTCCCCTTTGTTGTTACAAATGGGTGTTACCCGCCCTTTTTGGAGTCCAAGTTACTTGCCACATGGCAAAGGAGCGGCATTTCTGCAAAAGTACGCAGCGAAATCAAATGAAGAGTTAGCTGTCACGCAACTCAAGGCCATCAAACTTCTCTTTTGGGCAAATGCACTGTTTGCATTCACAGAGGCCATCCACATCGTGTTCCTAGACCATTTGCATATTCCCACTTTGCCAAATGCAATCATTGAATTCACGCACGCCACACCTTACTCATGGAGGGCAAGTTGGCTTGCACTGATCATTTCAAATGCAAAATATTGCTTGCAAATAGCGGCTTGGGCGCACCTGTTTGTTGGTGTGGCGCGTTTGGTTGGCTACCGTCTACCCAGGGGAAGTTGGAGGCCGCTTGAATCCAAATCACTCGCAGACTACTTCAATCGATTCCATTTTTATTTCAAAGAACTTTTGGTTGATTTTTTCTTCATGCCCACATTCTTGCGGTACTTTCGCAAGCATCCGAGGTTGAGGCAATTTTTTGCAACTTTCATGGCCGCTGGTGTGGGCAATGCCATTTGGCACTTTTTCAGGGATATTGAACTCGTGGCCACTCAGGGTTGGCTGTCTTCTTTGCAAACATTCACCTCGTACGCGTTTTATTGTGTATTACTGGCAGTGGGCGTTGGGTTTTCTCAGATGCGCTCTGGCATGAGAATTCGCCCATCACAAACGCGAATTGAACGCGTGAAATCTTTTGTATTCATATGGACTTTTGTCACTTGTCTGCATCTTTTTGGCAATGGTTCACGGGCACACAGCTTGGAAGAACGGTTACATTTTTTGTCGTACTTATTGGGGGCTTCTTGAATGAATTCCGAAACACATCAGACCATCCGCCGCTTCATCCAATCCAGCCTGGAACAACGTGGAGATCACAACGCATTAGGTGATGATGATTCTTTGTTCCTGAGTGGGCGTTTGGATTCTTTGGCCATGATGAATCTGGTCATCTATCTTGAAACGGCTTTCAATGTCGATTTTTCTGCATTCAACTTCGATGTAAGTTTGATTGATTCATTGCACGCGATTTCGAAACTGTTGATACCCTCAAGGACATGAATCTTTTCTTTTGCAATGCGGTGTGGTGCGCCTATTCACACCATAGCCTTTCCTTCATCTTGCGGAGCACTAATGATCATTGATTGCCATGGGCACTTCACCACCACGCCATCCAAAGTCATGGATTTCAGGGCCAAGCAAATCGAACATTTGAATAAGTTTGGTCAAACCTATCCAGAAGCGCCACCCGAGGTCATCGATGAGGAAATTCGCTTGGCCATTACCGATGGTCAGTTGAAGGTCATGAACGAAAGAGGCATTGATCTCACGATTTTTTCGCCTCGCGCGATCGGCATGGATCATCAATTTGGCAACGAGGAAACCAATGTGATCTGGGCCAGGTATTGCAACAACCTGATTCATCGCGTCTGCCAGATGTTTCCCAAGCATTTCGTGGGTGTTTGCCAGTTGCCACAGGTCGCTGGGGCGCAGCCAGGCGAAGCCATGTTTGATGAACTCGATCGGTGCATCCATGAATTGGGGTTCATTGGCGCCAATCTGAACCCCGACCCCTCAGGCGGAATGTGGACCGATCCGCCATTGACCGATAAGGACTGGTGGTACCCCCTGTACGAAAAATTTGTGGCGCATGAGATACCCGTCATGGTTCATGTGAGCGGCTCTTGCAACCCCCATTTCAATGCCGTGGCAACCCATTACATCAATGGCGACACCACTGCTTTTGTTCAATTGATGATGTCCGATGTGTTCAAAGATTTCCCCACTTTGAAATTCATCATCCCGCACGGCGGTGGCGCAGCGCCCTACCACTGGGGTCGCTACCGTGGTATGGCGTTGGACATGAATTTGGGCGACCTCAACGACAGGGTGATGAAGAATATTTACTTCGATACCTGCGTCTACCATCAGCCGGGCATCG
This sequence comes from Betaproteobacteria bacterium, assembly GCA_009927195.1. GTDB lineage: Bacteria > Pseudomonadota > Gammaproteobacteria > Burkholderiales > Burkholderiaceae_C > Limnohabitans. The sequence continues at coordinate 12,437 of RFNL01000188.1, forward strand.
ATTTATTGCTCAAGGTCATCCCTTCCGATAACGTCTTGTTTGCTTCTGAAACGATTGGGGCTGTGCGTGCTGTCAACCCAGACACAGGAGTCCACTTTGACAACACCCATGCCTACATCAAGGCCTCGCAGGTCGTCAACGACAGTGACAAGAAAAAAATTTACGCCCACAATGCCATTGGTGTTTATAAACGCTTGGGAACACATCCTGCGGTCAAAGATCGATAGTTGCGCCTCGGGTCGATAGATTTTTCTGTGGCTTTCACCAGGGTCCATGACTTGTTTGGCAGCGGATGGCTGTCATTATTTCTTCATATCAAATGCATGACATTTGAATCAGCCCTGTATATGCTGACAACCCCTGCATACATTGAGGAAGACCCCAGATGAAATTCAAGAAAATCATAGCGACTTGTGCATTTTCCGCCACGGTCTTTGGCGCGCATGCGCAAACTGAAATCGTTTGGTGGCATTCCATGTCGGGTGCCCTGGGGGACTGGATTGGCGACATATCCAAAGACTTCAACTCCAAGCAAAAAGACTACAAAATCGTCCCTGTTTTCAAAGGCAATTACGACGAATCCATGTCTGCGGCAGTAGCGGCTTTCCGTTCAGGCAACGCGCCACACATATTGCAAGTATTCGAAGTGGGTACAGCCACCATGATGGCATCCAAAGGTGTCGTTGTACCCGTTGAAAAAGTCATGAGAGATGCCGGCTATAAATTTGACCCTCAGTCCTACGTGCCTGCGGTTTCTGGTTATTACACGGCACCCAATGGCCAAATGATGTCTTTTCCCTTCAACAGTTCCACCACGGTGATGTGGGTAAATTTGGACGCACTCAAAGCAGCTGGAGTTTCCACTGAGAAATTACCAGAAACTTGGCCAGAGGTGACTCTCGCAGCTGCCAAGCTCAAAGCCAGCGGTCATAAATGCCCTGTGACCACAGCTTGGCAAGGATGGACGCAACTTGAGTCATTTTCTGCGTGGCACAACACAGAACTGGCAACCAAAGGAAATGGCATGCGTGGCTTAGACGCACGCTTGGTTGTCAACTCTCCTTTGCATGTTCGACATATTGAGAACTTGGGCAATATGGCTCAACAAGGTTTGTTCGTTTACAAAGGACGTTCTGGAAGTGCCGGCGCCAACTTTGAATCTGGCGAATGCGCGATAAGCTTCAATTCATCAGCCGCATACGCGGGTGTGAGTAAGAATGCCAAGTTCAAATTTGCTGTGGGAACTATGCCTTTTTACCCTGACGTGTCAGGCGCCCCCCAAAACACCATCATCGGCGGTGCCAGTTTGTGGTCAATGGCGGGTAAAAAGCCTGCTGATTACAAAGGCATTGCCGCATTCTTTAACTATCTTTCTGATCCAGTAATCCAATCAGCCAACCACAAACGAACGGGATACTTGCCCATCACCATGGCTGCATTCAAATTAACGGAGGAATCTGGTTTTTATAAACAAAATCCAGGCACAGAGGTATCTGTGAATCAAATGATTCGCAAAACCACTGACAAATCGCGTGGCATTCGTTTAGGCAACTACGTCCAAATTCGCAGCATAGAGGATGAGGAGTTGGAGCAAGTTTGGGCTGGAAAAAAGTCTGCCAAAGATGCTTTGGACAGCATCGTCAAACGTGGAAATGAATTACTAGAGAAGTTTGAGAAAGCCAATAAGTCTTGATCTGAAACATTTTTCGCGGTTTGTGATTCAAGCCATGGTTCAATGACTTTCGAGCAGGTCTAGGCTTGTTGGGTTTGATCATTTTGAACAACGATAAAAAAGTTATCTTCAAATCAAAGTGGCTGCCTTGGGTTTTGGTGGCCCCTCAAGCCATCATCATTCTGGCTTTTTTCTTTTGGCCTGCCGCGCAAGCTTTGATGCAGTCATTTCAACAGTCAGATGCGTTTGGGACATCGGTTGAATGGATCGGACTGGAAAATTTTGCCCGACTGTGGCGTGATGAATCTTATCTGGCTTCATTTCAAACCACTGGCGTCTTTGCAGGATTGGTCGCAAGCTTGGGCATTGCATTGTCTTTGCCCTTGGCCTTTTGTGCCGATCGCATCAACAGGGGCGCTTGGGCCTATAAAACCCTGTTGATGTTGCCATATGCTATTTCGCCTGTGGTTGCAGGCGTGTTGTGGTTGTTTTTATTTTCGCCGTCTGTGGGGCTGGCCGCACTGGCGTTGGAAAAACTTGGCGTTCAATGGAATTCATTGCTCAACAGCAACCATGCCATGACCTTGATTGTGATTGCAGCAGTCTGGAAGCAAATTTCATACAACTTTTTATTTTTCTTGGCTGGCTTGCAAAGTATTCCCGCTTCATTGATCGAGGCCGCGGCTATCGATGGCGCAGGTGTGTGGAACCGATTTTGGACCATTCAGTGGCCTCTGTTAACGCCCACCACCTTTTTTCTTCTGGTCGTGAACACCGTTTACGCATTTTTTGATACCTTTGGAATTGTGGATGCCACCACCAGGGGAGGTCCCGGGAAAGATACCGCTATCTTGGTCTACAAGGTCTACTTCGATGGATTCAAGGCCATGGATTTAGGAGGTTCAGCAGCGCAATCGGTCGTGTTGATGCTGATTGTCATCAGCCTCACGGTGTTTCAATTTCGATATGTAGAACGCAAGGTGAACTACTGACATGGTTGAGCGCAATCGCTGGCACAACTTAGTCGCACATCTGGTGCTATGTGTTGGAGTTTTGATCATTGTGTTTCCAATTTATCTGGCTTTTGTGGGCGCCACGCACTCATCACAAGACATGGCTCAGTCCCCCATTCCAATATGGTTTGGTCCTGAGGGGCTGACCAATATCAAAACCGTCTTCATTGGAGAAGAATCAGGCTCTTCGAACCTGCTGCCGGTTTCGCAAATGATGTGGGTCAGTTTCATCAGTGCGGTTTGTATCGCCTTTGGAAAAATCACCATCTCTTTGCTCAGTGCATTTGCCATTGTTTATTTTCAATTTCCCTTTCGCAAAACTGTTTTTTGGGGCATATTCATTACGCTGATGTTGCCTATCGAGGTGCGCATTGTTCCAACCTACCAGGTCATAGCGGACTTTGGCCTGGTCAACAGTTATGCTGGCTTGACCATCCCCCTCATGGCTTCTGCCACAGCCACATTTTTATTTCGACAGTTTTTCTTGACAGTCCCAGACGAATTGACCGAAGCGGCCAAGATGGATGGGGCAAAACCCATTCGTTTTTTTTGGGATGTGCTCATGCCGCTTTCCAGAACCTGCATGGCTGCCTTATTTGTCATTCAATTCATTTACGGTTGGAATCAGTATCTATGGCCTTTGCTGATGAGCACAGAGGAGCGCATGTACCCGATCGTTGTCGGGATCCGAAGCATGACGGCAGGTGCTGACCCACAAATTCAGTGGAACCTGGTGATGTCAACCGCGCTATTGGCCATGCTGCCACCTGTTATGGTTGTGTTGCTGATGCAAAAGTGGTTCATCAAGGGCTTGGTGGACCCTGAAAAATAAAACATGGCTGCCATCACCCTCAATCACATTTTCAAAACTTTCGGCCATGGTGCCAAAAGCAACACTGTCATTCACGATTTCAGCGCGGAAATCCATGATGGGGAATTTGTGGTCATTGTGGGCCCCTCTGGCTGTGGCAAGTCCACCTTGCTGCGTTTGGTGGCGGGTTTGGAAGAGGTTTCCAGAGGTGAAATCACCATCGGTCATAAATTGGTCAACCAAATTGAACCCGCTGACCGAGACATTGCCATGGTTTTTCAAAACTACGCTCTGTATCCACAAATGAGCGTTTTTGACAACATGGCATATGGCCTCAAAATTGCCCGAAAGTCCAAAGACGAAATCAACTCCAGGGTGGCTCGGGTGGCGGACATTTTGGAACTTGGTCACTTATTGCAACGAAAGCCGCGCGAATTGTCAGGTGGCCAACGCCAGCGCGTAGCCATGGGCCGTGCCATCGTTCGCCAACCACAAGTTTTTTTGTTTGATGAACCTTTGTCGAGCCTGGATGCAAAACTTCGCGCTCAAACACGCCTGGAAATTCAAAAGTTACACCGTGAGCTCGGCATCACCTCCTTGTTCGTGACGCACGATCAAGTTGAAGCCATGACCCTGGCGCAACGCATGATTGTCATGAACGCTGGCAGGATTGAACAATTTGACACACCTGAGGAGGTCTATCACCGCCCTGCCAGCACCTTTGTGGCCAACTTCATTGGATCCCCCCCGATGAATTTGCTCTCACAGGCGCCGGGTCTTTCCAAGGAACAAATATTGGGTGTCCGACCCGAGCATCTAGAGCTCAGCACCTCGGGTTGGGAGATGGAAGTCGACACCGTTGAGTTGTTAGGGGCCGAACGTTTGGTGCATGCCCGAATGGGCCAACAAACCCTCACCCTGCGATTGGATGCCAGCGTCAATGCACCCACCGCCGGTCAAAGGTTTCATGCCACACCCAAAACAGGTTGTATGCATTATTTCAACGCGGATAACGGGAAAAGGCAGTGACCTTCACGCGCTCGCTGGCGGGCCCTCTCACCACTGTTGCTGGCTCAATGGCTTCAAGTTCAGGAATTTCGCCCTTAAAACCTGCATCCGCTGTTACATGAATGGGGAGACCCATTGCAAAGACCGATCCCACAGTTGGATGGCCTGCTCCTCATCCAAAGCATGGTGTGTTGGTTTTTTGATCTGACAACTATCGTAGTACAGCCCCGTCTCTTGAGAGGGTGCCCTCAAAGCACAATAAAGCGCGGTCTCCGCGCCCTGCTCTGGTGTCAACATTTTTCTCAATTTCAAAACGGGGCGCAGAAAGCGTGGCACTTCTCTCCAAACCTCGGTATCCACAACACCAGGGTGCAATGAATATGTGGTCACACCCGTGTTCATCAGTTTTTTGGACAACTGTGCGCTGAACAAAATATTCGCCAGCTTTGATTGCGCATACTCTTGCGTCCCAGTGAAAGACCGGGTTGGTGATTGCAGTAGATGCCAGGAAATGCCATCCCTGGCCAAACGATGGGCGCGGCTTGCCACGGTCACCACTCTGGCGGGTGCGCTGGATTGAAGCCTCTCGCGCAAAAGCTGAGTCAGCAAAAAATGACCCAGGTGGTTAACTCCAAATGCCAACTCAAACCCTTGGGCACTGACACCTTTCGCGCCAGCCAAACCCGCGTTGTTGATCAGTAAATGAAGCGGTAGCGCGAAATCCAGAAAAGTTTCAGCACACTTTTTAACAGACCTCAAATCACTCAAATCGAGATGCAAGAACGTGGCAGCATCTGTTCTTGCGGTGATTTCTGTTATTTCATCAATGACAACTTGGGTTCGCTCCAGCGAGCGCCCAGCCAAGAAAAGCCGGTAACCTTTTCTTGCCAAGTCCATCGCCGTGGCGCGTCCAATGCCAACATTTGCGCCCGTTATCAACGCAGTTTTGTAGGGGTGTTCCATGAGATGTCAATGTTTTCGCCAGCACAAGTTGTTGCAGCCCGTTGAATTTTAATGGGGCCTGCATTGCAGGCCTTCATCCGAGCCCGTATAAAGATGGTTCAATCGTTGAGACTTGCCCCAAAAAGCCAAAGTCGGATTGGAAAAGGGGGTGTTTCAAGGTCAAAATAGATCATCTCAGTGGGTGAGGCGACTGTCATTCCACCATGTGTGCATGGTTGAATTTATTCAAAGGAAGAAATGACGATGAGAATTGTTTCATTTGTGGGCCAAAAGGGCGGGGTTGGTAAAAGCACCCTTGCCAGGGTTTTAGCCGTTGCTGCCGCCCGAAAGGGGCACAAAGTATTGTTGGGTGACTTCGACCTTGAACAACTCTCGTGCATTGAATGGAGCGCTACCCGACTTCGCAATGGCATAGAGCCAGATGTTGAAGCACGCTCTTTCAAAAGCCTCAAAAAACTTCGGCAATCGGTTGAAGGATTTGATTTGGTCGTGGTCGATACACGCGGATTGGCAGATGAACTCACCACGGACATCAGCCTGGAGAGCGATGTGGTTTTCCTGCCAACCGGTACTTCAATGGACGATCTTCGACCGACGTTGGCCTTGGCAAGACGGTTGGCGAAAAATCGCAAGATCGGCAATAAAATTGTGTTGATCTTGTCGAAGGTCGGTCGCTCAAATCGACTGCTTGAGATTGCCAGGGAAACAATTGCCAACGCTGGCTTAGAAGTGCTGGACAATATTTGGCCGGAAAGAGACGGCTTCCAGGCGGACCTTGACATTGGAAAAGCGGGAAGCGAATCCAACAACGCCTACCTGCGTGAAGCCGCAGCGTTGATAGAGGCTGATCTCCTGTATCTTGCCCTCGACAACCAATGAGGTAAAGCCCCCATCGATGAGGGCTTTGCACGTCAAAATTTCGGTCTTGCCGTTGAAATTTCAACATGAGTTATGCCCTGGTATGGTTCAAGCGAGATTTGCGCTGGCAGGATCACGAGGCTTGGCCCAGGCCAGCCTGAGTGGCCCCGTCCGGTGCATTTACGTCATTGAACCCGAACTGTGGCTGCAAGCCGATTGCGCACTTCAGCATTTCGAGTTTGTCCGCGAGTCTTTGCAATCCCTGGATGCCCATTTGCGCACCCTGGGCGGACAGATTGAAATTCACCAGGGCGAACTGCCCGAGGTGCTGACCCGAATATGGGCTGAGGCCCCCTTCACTGGCCTGTATGCGCATGAAGAAACCGGCAATGGGTTTACCTATGCCCGCGATCTGAAAGTGGCTGCCTGGTGCAAACAGCATGCGGTTGATTGGCATGAGCACCCCAGTTTGGCGTGGTCCGACGCTTGAAAAGCCGCAACCGGTGGCAAAGCGCTTGGGAGCAACACATGGCCCAGCCCATTCAAGCCCTGGGCCCGCTGCATTTTTGGCGACCGCCATCCCGCAAACCGCTTGACATGCTGGCCCCCAGCCATTTGACGCACAACCCGCCCCTGCGGCAACACGGTGGGCGCGAGAAAGCTTTAGACACATTGCACCGTTTTTTACATGCCAGAAGCATCGGATACCGTGGCGGTATGTCTTCTCCGCTGTCGGCACCCGATGCCTGCTCCAGGTTGTCAGCTTATTTGGCCCATGGCTGCATCAGCATGCGCGAAGTGGTGCAACAAACCCGGGCGCACATGGACCAACTGCCACCCCAAGCCGCTCGGCATCGCGCAGGTTTGACTGCTTTTTTAAGCCGCCTGCACTGGCACTGCCATTTCATCCAAAAACTGGAAAGCGAGCCCGCGATTGAATGGCGCAACATGCATCGCGGCTATGACGGTCTGCGTGAACAAGATTTCAACCTCGCCCATTTTGAAGCGCTCAAAGCCGCGCGCACCGGCTGGCCCATGGTGGATGCCTGCGTCACCATGTTGCGAGAAACCGGCTGGCTGAACTTTCGCATGCGGGCCATGCTGGTCTCTGTGGCGGCCTATCCGCTGTGGCTGCACTGGCGACCGGTGGGTGAATGGCTGGCCACCCAATTTTTGGACTACGAGCCCGGCATCCATTGGAGCCAGTTGCAAATGCAATCGGGCACCACCGGCATCAACACCACGCGTGTGTACAACCCCGTCAAACAGGCCCAAGACCATGACCCGCACGGACGCTTTGTCAGGCACTGGCTGCCCCACATGCGCCAGGTGCCCGACACCTGGCTGTTTGAACCTTGGTTGATGCCGCAGCATCTGCAAACTCAGTTGTCGCTTCGCGATCACCTGGCAGCGCCTTTGGTGGATTTGGCAACGGCCACCCGTGAATCCAAACAGCGCTTGCATGACCGGCGCCAACAGCCCGAAGTCCGTGCAGGCAAAAAAGCGGTGATTGAACAGCATGCCTCCCGCAAGCCCCTGCACCCGCGCAAAAAAACCACTGCCCCTCAAGTTACGGTACAGCAGCAATTGGGTTTTGACTTTTGATGAACCAATGCTCAGTCAAACTCTGACTGCATTGCTAACGCTGATTTTCCAGCACTGAGCCCATTAAATCGTCGAAACTTTGCAAACCAATCCCACGCTCAACGCTTTACCATTTGATCCTTATGAAAAAACCATTCAAAGGCAATAAGCAGTTTTTGCCCACCAAGCTGTGCAGCGCATGTGCTCGCCCATGACCTGGAGAAAATCCTGGGCCAAAACTGGGATCAGGTGTTGTACTGCTCTGAAGCATGCCGCAAAAAGAAGTCCTGAGCCCAATGGCATTGGCCGCCCTATGACACAACTGCGAACCCTGGTGCTGGTGCTGGGCGACCAACTGGATGCCAATGCGGCGTCATTTGATGGCTTTGATCCGCAACAAGATGCCGTTTGGATGGCGGAAGTGGCGCAAGAGTCCACCCATGTGTGGTCGAGCAAACAACGCATTGCCTTGTTTTTGAGTGCGATGCGTCACTTTGCGCAACACCTCAAAGCCTTGGGCCGACCACTGCATTACCGGACATTGGACATCAAGCCCAAGACCACTGAACCCCTCGGTCTGGCAGATGCTTTACAGGCCGACTTGGCCCACTTGAAACCCCAAAGATTGATCATGACCGCACCCGGCGACCACCGGGTTTTGAACTGCATCAAAGCCACGGTTCAAGCCGCAGGATTGCCTTTGGAGGTGTGCGCAGACCGGCATTTCTTCACCACCGTGGCCGATTTCGCCGCCCATGCCAAGGGCCGAAAGTCATTGCGGCTGGAGTACTTCTACCGCGAACTGCGCCAACGCCATGGCATTTTGATGGACGAGGGCCAGCCCGCAGGCGGCCAATGGAACTTTGATGCCGACAACCGCGAGTCTTTTGGCAAACAAGGGCCAGGGGCCTTGCCACCACGCGCCACCTTTGAGCCCGATGAAATCACCCGCGATGTGATCCGCTTGGTGGAGGACAGATTTGCCACGCATCCGGGCACGCTGGCAAGCTTTGCTTGGCCTGTGACGCGCCAACAGGCTTTGCAAGCTCTGGAGCGCTTCATCAAAGAGCGTTTGCCCTTGTTTGGCCGCTATGAGGATGCCATGTGGCCAGGAGAGCCTTGGCTGTACCACTCGCAACTATCTGCCGCCATGAACTTGAAACTCCTGAACGCCCGCGAGGTGGTGGCAGCGGCCGAGACAGCCTACCGTGAAGGCCATGTGCCTTTGCAAAGTGCCGAGGGATTTATCCGCCAAATACTGGGTTGGCGGGAATATGTGCGTGGCATTTATTGGACCAAATGCCCAGTTACATCGAACGCAATGCCTTGAATGCCCAGCAAGATTTACCGGCTTGGTATTGGAGCGGCCAAACCGATATGGCCTGCATGAAAGATGCCATTTCCCAAACCTTGGCACATGGCTACGCCCACCACATCCAACGCTTGATGGTGACCGGTTTGTACGCCTTGTTGCTGGGCGTTCACCCCCGCCAAGTGCACGAATGGTATTTGGCCGTATACGTGGATGCAGTGGAGTGGGTGGAATTGCCCAACACCTTGGGCATGGGGCAATTTGGCGATGGAGGCCTGATGGCCAGCAAACCCTATGCGGCCACGGGCAAATACATTCAGCGCATGGGCGGCCCCTGCGCCAACTGTCGCTATGACCCAGCGCTCAGGGATGGGGACCAAGCCTGCCCCTTCACCACGTTGTACTGGCATTTTTTGATTCGCAACGAGTCTTTATTGAACAACAACGTCCGCATGGCCTTGCAACTCAAAAACCTCACCCGCATGAGCAATGAACAGCGCCAAGCGGTCCAAGCAAGGGCTGATGCGATATTGGGTGGAGAGATCAATTAATCACTTGAGCAGCCCGTGGCTTTCAACTCAGCCCGGGCGGTCAATCCACTTGGGTGCCCCCGATGTGAACCATCCCCTGACTGCAAACAGCCTTTCCCGGCTGAAAAAAGGGGCATTGGCCTTATGGCACAGTCGCACGGCGCGGCTGATGTAGCTGGCTGTTGGCTTGACATCCCAACATTGCGCCACCCCTGACCCAATGCCATGGAATTACTGACCTCTCCCCAAGCCTGGATCGCTTTTGCGACCCTCACTGCCCTTGAATTGGTGCTGGGCATTGACAACATCATTTTCATTTCCATTCTGGTCGATAAATTGCCACCCGCCCAGCGCGAGCTGGCCCGCCGCATTGGTTTGTTCATGGCCATGTTCATGCGGGTGGGTTTGCTGCTGGTTTTGTCCTGGATAGTGGGATTGGTGGCGCCTTTGTTGACCCTTGCCGGTCAGGCAATCTCCGGGCGCGACCTGATTTTGATTGCTGGTGGCTTGTTTTTGATTTGGAAAAGCACCACAGAAATTCACCAGAGCTTGGAAGGCGTTGAAGCCCAAAAGAGCGCGCTGGTAAAGACCACTTTTTTGTCGGTGCTGGTTCAAATCATGTTGATCGACCTGGTGTTCTCGCTGGACTCCATCATCACCGCGGTGGGCATGGTGGATGAAGTCGAAATCATGATCGCGGCGGTGGTGGTCTCGGTGGCAATGATGATGGTTTTTGCCAAGTCCATTGGTGAGTTTGTCTCCGACCACCCCTCGATCAAGATGTTGGCCCTGAGCTTTTTGGTGGTGGTGGGCGTGGTGTTGATCGCTGAAGGATTTGACCACCACATTCCCAAAGGCTATGTGTATTTCGCAATGGCTTTTTCGGTCAGCGTGGAAATGCTCAACATCCGACTCAGGAAAAAAACCAGCCGCTAGGTGACCTTGCACCAGCCGGACCCTGCGGCCTGACCGCCCACCTGTGGCTGCAAACCTGCCCCGGTCCAGCGCTTGATCGGGCTGAATAGATCAGGGCCGAACACTCCACGGCCACCAGCGCATCACTGAGGCTGGGATGGCAGCCGTACCCGAGACCATCATGGGTTGCATCATCGAGGTCGCCACCGCTGGGCACAGTGCGGCAACGCCTCAGCGGGCAAGGGGTTCAGCTGCCCGCCACCATCATGCGGTTGATCAATACCGAGCCCACGGTCTTGGCCCCCATGTTGTAGGCATCGGCCCCCACAGCCTCTATTCCGGCAAACATGTCCTTGAGGTTGCCCGCAATGGTGATTTCTTGCACTGGAAATGCAATCTCACCTTTTTCGACCCAAAAACCACTGGCCCCACGCGAGTAGTCACCGGTGACAGCATTGACCCCCTGCCCCATCAATTCGATGACAAACAATCCTGTGCCCAATTTTTGGAGCATGGCGGGCAAATCGTCACCGGCCCGGGTGTGCTGGGAAGTCATGCTCAAGTTATGAGAGCCACCGGCATTGCCAGTGGTGGGCATGCCCAATTTGCGTGCCGAGTAGGTGCTTAAGAAATACCCTTGGACGCGGCCCTCTTCGACCACCATGCGCGGCCGTGTGATCACGCCTTCTTCATCAAAAGGTGAACTGCCTTTGCCACGCAAAACATGCGGGTCTTCGTGGATTTGGATGTGCGCTGGAAAAACCGCCTGCCCCAAGCTGTCGAGCAAAAAACTGCTTTTGCGGTAGAGCGAGCCGCCGCTGATGGCATGCACGAAGGAGCCCAACAAACCAGCCGCCAACGTGGATTCAAACAGAACCGGGCATTCGGTGGTGGCCAGCTTGCGCGCGCGCAAGCGGCTCAAAGCGCGCTCGGCCGCATAGCGGCCCACAGCCTCGGGCGCGGCCATGTCGCTGGCGCGGCGCATCGAGGTGTACCAGGCATCGCGCTGCATGTCGTCATCATGGCCCGGTGTGGCGGCAATAGGGGCCACCGACAGGCTGTGGCGGGAACTGGCGTAACCCCCGCGGAAACCCCGGGTATGGGCGCTGAAGAAATGGCTGTGCTGGGCCGACACCGAGGCGCCTTCGCTGTTGACGATGCGACCATCGGTTTGCATGGCTGCGTCCTCGCAGCGCAGGGCCAATTGGGCGGCTTCTTCGCTGGTGATGTCCCAGGGGTGAAACAAGTCCAAATCCATGGGCTGGTGGGCAATGTCGCGCTCATCGGGCAGACCTGCCAACGGGTCTTCGGCGGTGAAGCGGGCAATGTCGTGCGCGGCTTGCACCGTGCGTTCGATGGCGGCCATGGAAAAATCCGATGTGCTGGCATTGCCACGGCGATGCCCAAGGTACACCGTCACCCCGAGCGATTTATCGCGGTTGCGTTCCACGGTTTCCAATTCGCCTTTGCGCACCGACACGCTCAGGCCGCAGGCCTCTGAGGCCTCGGCAGCGGCATCGGTGGCGCCGAGTTTTTTGGCATGCGCCAAGGCGTGGTCCACCAAGGCCTCAAATTGGTCACGCCGGTGGCTGAAAGCGGTGTATTCAGTAGGGATGTTGGCAGCGCGGCTGCCACGTTCAAGGGTGTGTTGCATAACGACAGCTATGATACTTGCCCCAGGTACAAAGCCCTGCGCCCGGATACACAAGCACACCCCATGGCACGCAAACCCAAAAAAGGCTACTTTGTCCGAGGTCAATTCGTGGCCGAAGGCAGCGAGGAAGACCT
>RFNL01000301.1 GCA_009927195.1 Betaproteobacteria bacterium
CTGTCTTTAAAGTTAGCTGAAAAATGTTGACTCACAAGCATTTGCTAACCAAACATTGTAGCAAACAAATTGGGTGGGGTCGATTCAAAGACTTGAGCTTGACTTTGTGGGGTGAACGCTATTCGCCCGTTCAACCACCCACCATACGCCGCATCAAGTCCCGCGCCACCCCCTGCGGATCAGCAGCCGCCACCAAAGCCCGCACCACCGCAATCGACCCCACGCCAGTCCTTTGTACATCTGCAAAGCGGGCATCATCAATGCCACCAATGGCCACCAAACTGTGGCCTTGCATCAGCTTGGCATACGCACCCAAACGACCCAGCCCTTGGGGGGCGGTGGGCATGTTTTTCAAGGTGGTGGGAAACACCGCACCCATGGCGATGTAGCTGGGGCTCAGGGCATCGGCGCGCATCATTTCGGCGTAGCCGTGGGTACTGAGGCCCAGGCGCAAGCCAGCTTTTCGGATGGCCGATAAGTCGGCGCTGTCCAGGTCTTCTTGGCCCAGGTGAACGCCATAGGCGCCGGCATCGATGGCGTGTTGCCAATGGTCGTTGATGAACAGCAATGCCTCGGTGCCTTCCACGGCCTTGACCGCTGCGCGCACCTCCGTGGCCACCTCAGCGGGCTCGTCGGATTTGAAGCGCAGTTGCAAGGTGGGCACACCGGCTTGGGCCATGCGGGCCACCCACTCGGCGTTGGGCAACACCGCATACAAGCCCAGGGCGCGGGGGCAGGGGGCAAAGGCGTTTTGTCGCGGCCACGCGGGCATCTGAAAATCAACCGCTTGATCGGGCCAATGCAGGGGGTCAAAATGCCCGACGCGCTGGGTTTGGTGCCACCAGGCTTTAGCCACGCATTGGGCATCGGCCTCGATGAAGCCGAGCATCCTCGCCCCTTGCAGGGCGGCAGCTTGGGCCTGGGGCAAGTCGGAGTCTGCGGGCAAGGCGGCCTCGGCGGCGCGCAGCGGCTGGCCAATTTGAAGCTGCGCATGATGCTGGGCCATTTGCTGCGCCCAAGCCGATGTGCCGTGTGGGGTGGTCATCTGTGGAATGCAGCAGGTAAAAAGGCAAGGGGCATGTCGCGCTTCAAGCCTGGTGCCAAAACGGCGTGCCCAGCACCGGTGTGCTGGCTTGGGCGGTTTCTTGGGCTTGCATGGCCCCCGACAAAAACGCCGCGCGGCCCGCGTTCACCGCATCGGCAAACGCACCAGCCATGGCCACCGGGTTTTGCGCCAAGGCCACAGCGGTGTTGAGCAGCACGGCGTCATAACCCCATTCCATCACCTGGCACGCGTGGGAAGGCAGGCCCAAGCCGGCGTCGACGATCATGGGCACATCCAAGCGCTCGCGGAGCATGCGCAGCGCGTAGGGGTTGATGGGGCCTTTGCCAGTGCCAATGGGAGCGGCCCAGGGCATCACCGCTTGGCAGCCCACGTCCACCAGCTTTTGGCACAGCACCAAGTCCTCGGTGCAATAGGGCAGCACCTTGAAGCCTTTTTGGATCAACTGCGATGCCGCTTCGGGCAGGTTCAAGGTGTCGGGTTGAAGGCTGTAGTCGTCGCCAATCAGTTCCAGCTTGATCCAATCGGTGCCAAACACTTCACGCGCCATCTCTGCCGTGGTGATGACCTCTTGCAAGCTGTGGCAACCTGCGGTGTTGGGCAGCACGGGCACACCCATGGCTTGCAGCAATTTCCAAAACGTGGCCGAGTGGTCCCCTTGCGCGGTTTGTCGGCGCAAGGAGGCGGTGATCATGGCCGGTTGCGCCCGATCCATCGCTTGCGCCATGATGGTGGGCGAGGGGTAGCGCGAGGTGCCCAGCAGCAAACGGCTGCTAAAGCTTTGGCCGTACAGGACCAAAGGGTCTGGGTCGTCTCCGTTGGCTGTGGGGCTGAGCGGGTTCATGCAGTGACTTTAGCCGCCGGTAATAGGGGCAATGAGTTCAATCGCATCTTCGGCTTGCAAGGGGTGCAAGTGGTACTGGCTGCGGGGCACAAATTGCAAATTGACCGCAGCGGCAAATGGCGGTGCAATGCCAAACCGTGCAATCGCGTCGGCCAAGGTTGCGCCGGCGGGCAATTGATGTGGCAGCTGATTGATCAGCACAGCAATGGTTTCCAAAGGGGCGTTCATGGGTTGGGGTCAAAGCGCAGGCCCCAATTGTCGGCCAAGCTGTGTTGGCCGGTTCGCAGCCATTGCATCAAGGCATCGAGCAGGGCTGGGGCGATCAAAAAACCATGGCGGTACAAACCGTTGACTTGCACACTGCGCGGCCCCAGACATCGGATTTGCGGCAGGTTATCGGCCAGGGTGGGCCGCGCCTGGGCGGCCACCTCCATGATGCGCGCTTCGCCAAAACCCGGGTGCACGCTGTAGGCCGCGCTGAGCAACTCCAGCGTGGAGCGCACGCTGGCGGGCGAGGGGTCTTCGGTTTCGATTTCGGTGGCACCGATGACAAATAGATCGTTGGGCTTGGGCGCGATGTAGATGGGGTAACGCGGGTGTAACAAGCGGGTCGGACGCGACAGTTGCACGCCAGGCGCATGCAGGCGAATGACTTCGCCGCGCACGCCTCTGAGGTCCGACCACTGTGGCTTGGCCCCCAGGCCACGGCAGTCAAACACCCAGTCGGGTTGACCGGGGTTGCCTGGGGCAAAGTCGCTGGGCTTGCGTGGACAGTCCCATTGCAATACCACCTGTTGCTGTTGCAAGCCCAGTAGCAATGCGTCGAGCAACTCGCGGTTGTCGAGTTGGCCTTCGCCAGGCAGGTACATGGCCTGGGCAAAGCGCTCGGCCATGCATGGCTCATGCGCTGTGACTGCGCTGCCAGCGAGCATCTCAGCAGCGGGCAAACTGGGGCAGGCAAGCTGGGTATGCGCCAGCACCTGGGTGAGGCGGCGGGCTTCTCCCGCGTCTTGGCGGTGCCAAAGGATCAAAGTGCCGTTTTGCTGAAAAAAAACGGGCCTGGGCAATCGGGCCAGCAACTCGGGCCAGCGCAGCAATGCGTGTTGGCCCATGCGCACCACGCTCAATTCGGTGATCGCCGATTCGGCCAAGGGGGCCAACATGGCCGCTGCCACCCGGGCTGCTGCACCTTGGGCATCGGATTGCTGGGCCTCGTAAACCTCCACCCGATGGCCTTCCAAGGCCAAGGTATGGGCCAGCAAGCGGCCCATCAGGCCAGCGCCCAAAACCACGCTCCAAGGCAGGG
>RFNL01000177.1 GCA_009927195.1 Betaproteobacteria bacterium
CTATGGCGGTGCAGAACACCCCCACAGTGCCCAACAACCCAAACCGCTGGACATCTAAGGAGCCCCCATGATTGGTGATTGGAACAATGGCACCGGCCGACGCAAATCCAGCGTTGCCCGCGTGTTTCTGAAAAAAGGCTCCGGCAAGATCACGGTCAACGGCAAAGACATCGCAAATTTCTTTGGCCGCCAAACCTCGATCATGATCGCCAAGCAACCGCTGATGCTGACCAACCATGCCGAGACCTTTGACATCCAAGTCAATGTCCACGGTGGTGGCGAATCTGGCCAAGCAGGTGCTTTGCGCCACGGCATCACGCGCGCTTTGATCGACTACGACGCCAGCCTCAAGCCCGCGTTGTCGGCCGCTGGGTTTGTGACCCGTGACGCGCGTGAAGTCGAGCGTAAAAAGGTCGGTTTGCACAGCGCGCGCCGCCGCAAACAGTTCAGCAAACGCTGATCTTCGGCCAATCCTTCATCCAAAACCGCTGTGGGCTTGCCCGCCACAGCGGTTTTTATTTGCAGTTCCAACCCTCACGACAGCAAGGCGTTCACAGCCCATGCGACGGGCGGGGCTGATTCCGACTAAACTCAGGCACACCTATTCCCCCCACATGAGGAGCCTCCCATGAGCGCGATCGCCGAAGCCGTTCCCACCGAAATGCCCGAACCCATTGTGTTCACCGACAGTGCTGCGGCCAAGGTGGCCGAACTGATTGCCGAAGAAGGCAATCCCGATTTGAAGTTGCGGGTGTTTGTCCAAGGCGGCGGCTGCTCAGGTTTTCAATATGGCTTCACCTTTGACGAAGTGACCAATGAAGACGACACCACCATGAGCAAGCACGGGGTTGCCTTGTTGATCGATGCCATGAGCTACCAATATCTGTTGGGCGCAGAAATCGACTACAAAGAGGACTTGCAAGGGGCGCAGTTCGTCATCAAAAACCCGAATGCGACCACCACGTGCGGATGTGGCTCGTCCTTTTCGGTCTGATGCCTCTGGGCGACTGGGGCGTTCAGCCCTGATACCTCAAGCGGGGTAAATGCCACCCAGTACGCGGGCGCCTTTGGCGCCCGTTGCTTTGGGCGCATTGCCCGGCAGGCCCAGACAGGTTTGCCTCGCCAGCCAGGCAAATGCGGCCGCTTCGACCTGACAGGGAGGCAGGCCGGCTTCGCTGGTGCTGGACACCGGCAAATTAGGCAATTGCTGTTGCAACATCGCCATCAGGCATTCATTGAAAACACCCCCACCGCACACCATCAATTTTTTGCTGTTGGGCGCATACCGAGAAACGGCATTTGCAATGCCGTGTGCCGTGAGTGCGCACAAACTGGCTTGCACATCCTGGGGCATCAGCTTTTTCTGGTTGGAGAGTTGGCGGTCCAGCCATTCGGCGTGGAACCGATCGCGGCCCGTGCTTTTGGGCGGGGGTGAATGGAAAAAGGGATCTTGCAAGCAGATGTCCAGCAAGCGTTGCTGGACCTGTCCCGAGGCCGCCCAGCGGCCGGAGTTGTCAAAGGCCTGGCCGGTATGGCGATGGCACCACAGGTCCATCAACACATTACCTGGCCCGCAGTCAAACCCCAGGATTTCGCCATCACGGGACAAAATGCTCAGGTTGGCGATACCGCCAATGTTGACGATGGCCAAATCCTGACCCGGTTGGCCAAAAAGCGCTTGGTGAAAAGCCGGTACCAGTGGCGCACCTTGTCCGCCAGCGGCCACATCGCGGTTGCGCCAATCGGCCACCACGGCAATGCCGCTCAACTCGGCCAACAGGCTGGGGTTTTGAATTTGCAAGCTGTAGCCCGTGCCGTCGTGCAAGCCGGGTTGGTGGCGCACGGTTTGCCCATGGGCCCCGATGGCGCGCACCTGGGCCGCTTTGTAGGGGCTTTGGTCGAGCAAGCGATCCACCACATCGGCATATACCCGCGTCAAGGCATTGGCCGCCAAGGCGCTTCGGTGCAGTTCGTTGGGGCCCGACAGGTTCAATGCCATCAACTGGGCGCGCAACTCCGGCGCGAATGCCAAATGTTGGTGGGTCAGTACCTGCATGTGTGCCGGCGCGAAGTCCACCAGTACGCCGTCCACCCCATCCAGCGACGTGCCGGACATGAGGCCGATGTACAAATCGGACATGTTTTACTGGATGTTGGCAGGGGTGAAGCTGGCTGCAGCCGCCATGTCTTTTTGCGCTTGAGCGGCATGCTGGCGAAACTGGGGCAAGGCGGCCTCAGACACGGGAATGGCCTCGCTTTGGCGGGCCAAGGTCAAGGGGTCTTGGTGTTTGCCGTTGACCCGAAACTCAAAATGCAGGTGGGGCCCAGTGGCCCAGCCAGTGGCGCCCACGGCCCCCAAGGTTTGGCCTTGAGACACCGACTGACCCACACGCACATCAATGCGGCTCAAGTGGGCATAAACGGTTTTGTGGCCGTTGCGATGCGACAGCGTGACCACATTGCCATAACCACCTTGCTGGCCCGCTGCCTCGACCACACCGTCACCCACACTGCGCACGGGGGTGCCTGTGGGGGCGGCGTAATCGACCCCCAAATGGGCGCGCCAGGTTTGCAAAATAGGGTGAAACCGCAGTTTGAAGCCGCTGGTCACGCGGGAAAAAGCCAAGGGGGATGCCAAATAAGCACGACGCAGGCTTTGGCCGGCCAAATTAAAGTACCCCCCCTTGGACGCGGAGGGCTCCTGGAACCAGACCGCATGGTAGGTTTTGCCATTGTTCAAAAATTGCGCGGCCAAAACCTTGCCCGTGCGCAGGGGTTCTCCATCGGCTTCGAGCGACTCATAAACAACAGAGAAGCGGTCGCCTTTGCGCAAGGCCCGGTAAAAATCAATGTCACCGGCAAATATGTCAGCCAATTGATGGGCCACGCTGTCAGGAATGCGGGCCTCATCGGTGGCGGCAAACAAAGAGGTCTGAATGACCCCACTGGCCATTTGGGTGGAGGCTTGCAGCGGCGCCTCTTGCAGGGCCGAGGTGAATGTGCCATTGGCTTGGCGAGTGATGCGCAAGCGCTTGAACTGGCGGCCATCATCACTGGCCCAACGGGCCACCAACTCGGAGAGATGCTGTTGGGCATTGGTGCTGGCTTGCAGATTGCGGCCTGAGCGCGCCAACAGGTGCTGCTTGACCAAAGGGTCTTGGCGCAGGAATTGGGCGGCACTGGCGTCGGCCACCCCCAAGCGTGACAGCAAACTGTCGGCGCTGTCGTTGCTGCGGGAAACTTCTGAGCGGAACAACTGAAGTTGGGCCAAGTCGACCCGAATGTCGCTGCTGGGCAGAGCCTGCAGGGGCTTGTCAATCACTTGGCGCACGGGCAGATCTGAGGCATCCGGGCCCAGCGAAGCAACCGCCACGGCCCCGCCGCCGGCCAGCAACATGAAAGCGCTCACACCTGCCAAAGCCGCATGCGGGTGACGGCGATGCCAGCTTTGCCATGTGGCCCACAGTGATAAGAGGATTGGTTTCAAACCGAAGTTCATGGGGTCAGGCCCAACGCTGCCACTTAAAATAGCGAAAAAACCGGCGCAGTATAAACCTTTGAGGGACCGGTGTAAACCTAAATAGATATATGAATCAAATGCCTGTATCCAATACCTCTGTGAGCGCCCAGGTTCAGCACGCCTTGGACGTGAGCCTGCGTGGATGCGAAGAACTGTTGCCGCAGGAAGAATGGATCAAAAAGTTGCAGCGCTCTGAAGCCAGCGGCAAGCCCTTGCGCATCAAGCTTGGCTTGGACCCGACTGCGCCTGACATCCATGTGGGCCACACCGTGGTCCTCAACAAAATGCGCCAATTGCAAGATTTGGGTCACCAAGTGATCTTTTTGATCGGCGACTTCACCTCTCTGATCGGGGACCCCTCCGGACGCAACAGCACCCGCCCGCCACTCACGCCAGCGCAAATCAAAGCCAATGCCGACACCTATTACAAGCAAGCCAGCATGGTTCTGGACCCGTCCAAAACCGAGATTCGCTACAACAGCGAGTGGAGCGACCCGTTGGGTGCCCGGGGCATGATTGAGTTGGCGGCCAAGTACAGCGTGGCCCGGATGATGGAGCGCGACGACTTTCACAAGCGCTTTCACAGCGGTCAAACCATTAGCGTGCACGAGTTTTTGTACCCTTTGATGCAGGGCTATGACAGCGTTGCCTTGAAAAGCGATTTGGAATTGGGCGGTACTGACCAAAAGTTCAACCTGTTGATGGGGCGCCACTTGCAGCAAGAGTATGGGCAAGAGCCGCAATGCATTTTGACCATGCCATTGCTCGAAGGCTTGGATGGCGTGGACAAGATGTCCAAAAGCAAGCACAACTACATAGGCATCACCGAAGACCCCAACACCATGTTTGCCAAAGTCATGTCCATCAGTGACACCTTGATGTGGCGTTGGTACACCTTGTTGAGCTTTCAAAGTTTGCAGGCAATCGCCGCTTTGAAGGCCGAGGTCGATGGCGGGCGCAATCCGCGCGATGCCAAAGTGATGTTGGCCAAAGAAATCACCACCCGTTTTCACACGCCTGCTTTGGCCAATGCGGCCGAACTCGACTTTGTCAACCGCAGCAAAGGCGGCATTCCGGATGTGATCCCAGAACTGCACTTGTCGGGTGCACCCCTGGGCATTGCGGCATTGTTGAAAAGTGCCGGCCTTACGGCATCAAGCAGCGAAGCCAATCGATTGATCGATGGTGGGGGGGTGCGTGTGGATGGATCCGTGATCAGCGATAAAGCCTTGAAGCTCAATGCGGGCAGCCATGTGGTGCAAGTGGGCAAGCGCAAGTTTGCCCGGGTGCATCTGCACTGAAGGCCTTCACCGGGCGTTCACCAGACCCGCCTATCATGGGCGCATGAAACGCATTCCCGTTTTTAATTTCACCCCACGCCAATGGCTGTGGGTATCGATCGCGGTGGCCTTGATCACCATCGCTTTGAAAACCTGGGCTTGGTACATCACCGATTCGGTGGGCTTGTTGTCCGATGCCATGGAGTCTTTGGTCAACTTGGCCAGCGCCATGTTTGGCCTGACCATGGTCACTGTGGCCGCACTCCCGCCCGACGAGGAACATCCTTATGGCCACCACAAGGCCGAGTATTTTTCCTCTGGCTTTGAGGGCATTCTCATCGTCGTGGCGGCTTTGGGCATCGTTTGGACGGCCGCTCAGCGTTTCGCCGATCCCCAAGCCTTACAAGAGGTGGACTTGGGTCTGGCCTTGTCCGTGGGCAGTTCCGTGCTCAATGGCTTGTTGGCCTGGGTGATGATGGGCGCGGCGCGCGAGCACCGCTCCATGGCCTTGGAGGCCGATGCCAAACACTTGATCACCGATGTGTGGACCTCGGTGGGTGTGGTGCTGGGCATTGTGCTGGTGCAGTGGAGTGGTTGGCTTTGGTTGGATGCGGTGGTGGCGATTGGTGTAGCCCTTAATATTTTGAAAGAGGGGGTGCATTTGATTTGGCGTTCATCACAAGGCCTGATGGATGAGGCGGTTGAACCAGAAACCATGCAGCACATCCAAGCGGTGCTCGACAGCTTTGCCCACCAACGCGGTGCCACGGCCATCATTCGTTTTGATCACATCTCCACACGCCGCGCGGGCCAGCGCCGCTTTATCGATGTGCACATGCACATGCCCGCAAGCTGGTCTTTGGGTCGAGCCGCCGCATTGCGAACCAATGTAGAGCAAGCGCTGATGAGTGCAGTGCCGGGTTTGCGTGCCAGCATCCAATTGCTGCCCAGCGATGTGGAAGCGCATTTCCAGGATGTGCGCGATGTGAAGTGAAGGGCTGTGCGGCCAGCCAAGACGCTGATAATGCCCGAATGACCCAAGCTTTTCGCACGCTGCCACTTTCGGACGAAACCCTTTCCAACCTCGAACAGCTCGGTTACACCGAGATGACCGCCATACAGGCGGCGAGTTTGCCCGTGGCGCTGGCGGGCAAAGATGTGCTGGCCCAAGCCAGCACAGGCAGCGGCAAAACCGCGGCATTTGGTTTGCCCTTGGTGGAAAAACTCACCGCCAACTTTCACGCCGTGCAGGCATTGGTCATGTGCCCCACGCGCGAATTGGCCGATCAAGTCACCAGCGAAATCCGCCGTCTGGCCAGGGCCACCACCAACATCAAGGTGGTGACCCTGTGCGGCGGTGTGGCATTGCGCGGGCAAGCGCAAAGCTTGCAGCATGGTGCGCATGTGGTGGTGGGCACACCGGGGCGCATCCTGGACCACCTCAACCGGGGCCATTTGCGCTTGGACTCGGTCAAAACCTTGGTGCTCGATGAGGCCGATCGCATGCTGGACATGGGCTTTTACGACGACATGAAGCAACTGATCGCTCAATGCCCCAGCCATCGCCAAACCCTGCTGTTCTCGGCCACTTATCCAGAGGGCATCGCGAAACTGTCAGCAGCCTTCATGCGCGACCCCCAAACCGTCAAGGTCCAAACCGTGCATGCGCCCGACAAGATCCGCCAGGTGTTTTACGAAGTGCGCGAAAACGAACGCCTGCATGCCGTGTCCTTGCTGCTCAACCACTTCAGGCCCGAATCCACACTGGCCTTTTGCAACACCAAGCAGCAATGCCGCGACCTGTTGGCGGTGCTGCAAGCCCAGGGCTTTGATGCCTTGGCGCTTTATGGGGAGTTGGAGCAACGTGAGCGCGATCAGGTGCTGGTGCAGTTTGCCAACCGGTCTTGCTCGGTGCTGGTGGCCACCGATGTGGCCGCACGTGGTTTGGACATCAGCCAACTCAATGCCGTCATCAATGTGGATGTGACCCCCGATGCAGAACTGCACATCCACCGCATCGGCCGCACCGGTCGTGCCGATGCCCAAGGCTTGGCGCTGACCCTGGCCAGCTTGGACGAAATGGGTGCGGTCGGGCGCATCGAAGTGTTGCAAGGCCAAAGCTCTCATTGGTCCAAACTGTCGGAATTAACCCCCGCCGCCGGTGAAAAACTGCAAGCACCCATGCGCACCTTGCAAATTGTGGGTGGGCGCAAAGAAAAAATAAGGCCCGGTGATGTGCTGGGCGCGATGACCGGCGAAGCGGGTTTTTCGGCCAACCAAATTGGCAAGATCAACGTCAATGAGTTTTCCACTTATGTGGCGGTACAGCGCAGCATTGCGGCGCAGGCCTTGCAGCGATTGTCACAAGGGCGTATCAAGGGCAAAAGCGTCAAGGTAAGGGCATTGGACGAAAGGCATTGAGTTATCTCCATCAGCCAATTTACCTCACCCCAGTTTCATGCACTGGGTTCATGCGTAGGGATTGGGCACGCCCAGGCCGCGCAATATCAACACCTCTTGGGCCTCCATGGCCTTGGCATTTTGGATCGATGCTTCATGGTCCCAACCCTGCGCATGCAAGGTACCGTGCACCAGTAAATGCAGGTAATGCTGGCGCAGTGTTTTGCCTTGGTCGCGCGCCTCTTGTGCCACCACAGGGGCACACAGCACCAAATCGGCCAGCACGGGTTGGTGCGCATAGCCAAAGGTCAACACATTGGTGGCATGGGACTGGCCCCGAAAATTTTGGTTGAGTGCCAAACCTTCGGTCTGGCCCACAATGCGTACCGTGATTTCGCCGTCGTGCTGCAAGGCGTGGCGGATGCAGCGCGCCACCACATGGCGTGCCAGCGCTTGGCGGTGTCGCTGGATGTGGGGAATGTCCCCAAACTGCAAGGACAAACTGAGTTGTTTCAGGTCCATGGGGTCAGCGGGTGACTTTGCCGCTTTGCCGCTGTTGGTCATACGCATCAATAACGCGGGCCACCAAAGGGTGGCGCACCACATCGGCACTGGTGAAATGGGTCATCGCTATACCGGGCACCCGTTTGAGCACCCGCTCGGCATCGACCAAGCCACTCAGGTGGCCTTTGGGCAGGTCGATTTGACTGACATCGCCGGTCACCACCGCTTTGGCCCCAAAGCCCAAGCGCGTGAGGAACATTTTCATTTGCTCGGGTGTGGTGTTTTGCGCCTCGTCCAGGATCACAAAGGCATTGTTCAGGGTGCGCCCGCGCATGAAGGCCAGTGGGGCGATTTCCAGGGCATTGCGCTCAAAGGCTTTTTGCACCCGCTCAAACCCCATCAGGTCATACAAAGCGTCGTACAAGGGTCGCAAATAAGGGTCGACCTTTTGTCCCAGGTCGCCGGGCAAAAACCCCAGCTTTTCCCCAGCCTCCACCGCAGGACGGGTCAGCACGATGCGCTGCACCGCGCTGCGCTCCAAAGCATCCACCGCACAAGCCACGGCCAAATACGTTTTGCCGGTGCCCGCAGGCCCTATGCCAAAAGTGATGTCGTGCTGGG
>RFNL01000334.1 GCA_009927195.1 Betaproteobacteria bacterium
AATGTCTTCGATGGAGCAAATGCTCATGGTCGACAAGGTGAAGGGGATGCCAAATTTTTTGGCCGCAAGGGCTGCGTGGATTTCGCCATCGGCGTGTTGCATGCCGGTCAGGCCCACCGGGGCAATGCTCACCGGCATGTGGGCGGGCACCCCCACCATGGTGGTGGCGGTGCTGCGGTTTTCCATGTTGACGGCCACACGCTGGCGCAGTTGGATGGCATGGAAATCGTTTTCATTGGCGCGGTAGGTGCCTTCGGTCCAACTGCCAGAGTCGGCGTAGTCGTAAAACATGCGCGGCACACGTTTCTTGGCCAAAACGCGCAGGTCTTCGATGTTGGTGATCACGGGCATGTTTTCCTCTCGGGCGCTCAGGCCCAAATCACGGCTTGGTTTTTCGCATACCAGCCGTCGACCTGGGCGCGCACCAAGTCCTCAATGTGGCTGCGTTTGATTTTCATGGTGGGGGTGAGGCAACCGTTCTCGATGCCCCAAGGGCTGCTGGCAATGACCAGGCAGTGGAGTTGTTCATGGGGGGCGAGTTGGCGGTTGACCTCTTTGAGCAACACGCCGAGTTCGGCGTTGACTTGATCGCGCATTTCTGGGTTGTGCATCTCTGCTCGCAGTTGTTCGGCCAGCACCACCAGGGCATAAGGTTGCGATTGGGCGCTACCCGACACCATGGACAGTTCGATCATTGGATGGGCATTGAGCCGGTTTTCGATGGGCGCAGGCGCCACATATTTGCCTTTGGAGGTTTTGAACAATTCCTTGACGCGACCCGTGATTTTGAGTTGTCCATCGGAGCGGCGCTCGCCCAAATCGCCGGTGCGAAAGTAGCCGTCGGCGGTAAACGACTCGGCATCCAGGTCGGGTCGCTTGTAGTAACCCACCATTTGACCCGGCGACTTGATGAGGATTTCACCCTCCGGGCTGAGCCGAACTTCTACACCCGGGTAAGCAATGCCTACATAGCCAGGTTCGTTGAATTGGTCGGTGCCGGTGTGCGAGTAGGCAAAGTCCTCGGTCATGGCATAGCCTTCGACCAGGCGCAAGCCCAGGTTGCGGTACCAATACACCAGTTCGGCGGGCAGGGGGGCCGATCCGCTGCCGGCCAAAGTGGTCTGGTCCAGGCCCAGGCCGGCCAGCACCTTGCGCCGGATGAGGCGACCCAAAAACGGTATGCGGAGTAAAAAATTCAGTTTTTGGTTGGGCAGTTTGGCAAAAACGCCTTGCTGGAACTTCAGCCACAGGCGTGGCACCGAAATGAAAATCGTTGGGCGTGCACGCTGCAAATCTGTGACAAAGGTGTCCAGCGCTTCGGCAAAAAACACCTGTATGTGCCCGCTATAGAGGGCCACACTTTCGACAAAGGCACGTTCGAACACATGGGCCAAGGGCAAGTAGGACAACATGCGGTGCTGCTTGCCGGGGCCTTGGTCGTTCTCCAAGAATTCAAAAATCCCCTGGGCCACATCGCAGATGCGGCCAAAGTTGTGCATCACCCCTTTGGGTTGGCCGGTCGAACCCGAGGTGTACATGATCATGGCCAAATCCTGCGGCGAGCGGGTGGGTTCTCCCGGCATGGGCAAGGTGTTGGCCACAATGTCATCCCAGCGCCGGAAAGGGGTGGGTGGTGACAAGGGCATGGCGATGCATGGCACACCTTCAGGCACGCCGCTGGCTTGCTCGGGCCAGGTATCGAGTTTGCCCACGAACAAAACACGCGACTCGCTGTGCTCCATCACATAGCGAACGGTTTGTGCGTTTTCGGTGGGAAAGATGGCCACGGTGGTGTAACCCGCCATCCAAATGGCCAGTTCGGCCATGAAAAAATGGGCGCAATTCTTGGACAAAATGCCCACCTTGGTGCCTGGCTCCAAACCCAGGCTTTGCAAATGCGTGGCCATGCGCCGCGCCTGGTCCATGGTCTGGGCCCAGGTATAGCTGACCACCGCGCCGCCGCCGGTGGGTTGGGTCAAAAACGTGTGTGACCCTTGCGCTTTTTCGTGGCGGTAGACATGGTCTAACAAAGTGAATTTGGGCATGGCATGGATGGGTGCGGGGTGGAGATGCGAACGGCACAGGTTCTGTGGGTGACCTGCCTCACCGGACTGATGAATGCCAAACCATTCTAAAACCAGGGTTCACCCATGGGCCCCCGGGTTGCCCCTGATGTCAAGGCCATTCAGTCCTTCAGGACTTGTCGGCTGACTGCAGTCGCTGCTGATGCCTGGCGATTTGCACTTGCACCTGCGCGGGTGCGGTGCCACCCAGGGTGTTGCGGGCATTCAAGGAACCTGGCAGGCTTAAACAGCCATACACATCTTGCTCGATGCACGCATGAAAGCTTTGCAGCACATTCAAGGGCAATTCGGAGAGGTCGCTGCCCAGGCCAGCAGCGGTTTTGACCGCATGCGCCACGGTTTCGTGGGCATCGCGAAAAGGCAGGCCTTTTTTCACCAGGTAGTCGGCCAAGTCGGTGGCGGTGGCAAAGCCTTTTTGGGCGGCGGCTTCCATGTGCACGGCATTGACGGTGAGGCCGCCTTCTTTGGCGCCGGTGCTGGGGTTGGTTTGTCCGCC
>RFNL01000303.1 GCA_009927195.1 Betaproteobacteria bacterium
GCTTGATATCGGGCGGGGGCTCGGCCCTGTTGCCATTGCCCATGCCCGGCATCAGTTTGGCCGACAAGCAAGCGATTGCACGCGAGTTGCTGCGCTGCGGCGCCAACATTGGTGAGATCAACACCGTGAGACGGCACTTATCGGCCATCAAAGGCGGGCGCTTGGCCGCTGCTTGTGCGCCCGCACAGGTGATCAGCTTGTTGATTTCGGACGTGCCCGGCGACAAACCGATCGACATTGCGTCCGGTCCCACGGTGGGCGACCCCAGCACCTGTGCCGATGCCTTGGCCATTGTGAAACGCTATGGCATTGACATGCCTGCGGCGGCTTTGGATTGCTTGACGTCAGGGCAGGGCGAATCGGTCAAGCCCCACGACCCGCGTTTGCAACACCACCAGGTGCACATCGTGGCCTCGCCACAAATCGCTTTGGAAGCGGCGGCAGCGGTGATCGCGCAAGCGGGCTTGCGGACACACATTTTGAGCGATGCCATCGAGGGTGAAGCGCGCGATGTGGGCCAGGTGATGGCCGCCATCGCGGTGCAAGTGGCCGAGCGCGGCCAACCCTTTGAGACGCCGTGTGTGCTGCTCAGCGGCGGCGAGACCACGGTCACTGTCAAAGGCGATGGGCGCGGCGGGCGCAATGTGGAGTTTTTGTTGTCGCTGGGTGTGGCCACCCAAGGCCATGCGCGCATCCATGCCTTGGCCGCTGATACCGATGGCATCGATGGGCAAGAGGAAACCGCAGGCGCGTTTTGGACACCGCAGACCCTTGATCGGGCCCATGCGCTGGGATTGAACCCCATGGCCGAGTTGGACCGCAACAATGGCCATGGTTTTTTTGAGGCCCTGGGCCAGCAAGTGGGCGATGGCCCGACCCGCACCAACGTGAACGACTTTCGCGCCATCCACATTGGCTGAGCACAGGGGCCCACATCCATAGGCCATCACAATTGGCCTGCTTGGTTGCGCGAATTGCCAGCGACCGTTGAATCCCTTTGTTTTTCTACAGGAGAGTCTCCATGCCCACCATCCGTGTTGAATTGTTTGAAGGCCGCACCCCCGAACAAAAGCGCAACTTGGTTGCCGCCTTGACCGAGGCGGCGGTGAAAACCTTGGGCGGCTCGCCCGAGAGCGTGGACGTGCTGCTGTTTGACATCAAACCTTCGGACTGGTCCACTGGCGGTGTGCAGTGGAGCGAGAAAAAACCCAGCAGCTGAAGCCCTGGGCGGCCCCTCAAGTGGGGTAGGTGCCGGGAATCAAAATGTCGCGGTTGACGTTGCGGATGTCGGTGTGGCCGCAAAAGGCCATGGTCACATCCAACTCCTTGTGGATGATTTGCAAGGCCTTGGTCACGCCTGCTTCGCCCAAGGCACCCAGGCCATAAACCATGGCGCGACCAATCATGGTGCCACGAGCGCCCAAGGCCCAGGCCTTGAGCACGTCTTGGCCGCTGCGAATGCCACCGTCCATCCACACCTCGATGTCAGAACCCACTGCGGCCACGATGCCCGGCAGTGCCCGGATACTGCTTGGCGCACCGTCAAGTTGGCGCCCACCATGGTTGCTCACCACAATCGCATCGGCCCCACTTTGCACCGCCAAACGCGCATCTTCTGCGTCCATGATGCCTTTGAGGATGAGTTTGCCGCCCCATTGCTTTTTCACCCATTCGATGTCGGGCCA
>RFNL01000362.1 GCA_009927195.1 Betaproteobacteria bacterium
GCGGCCGGTTTTGCCGCGCGCCAGTTCGGGCACATCGGGGTTTTTCTTCTGCGGCATGATGGACGAGCCGGTGGTGAAACGGTCGGCCAGTTGAATGAACGCAAAGTTTTGGCTCATCCAAATGATGAGTTCTTCCGACAAGCGGCTGATGTGCACCATGCACAGCGAAGCCGCGGCGGTGAACTCGATGGCGAAGTCACGGTCGCTCACCGCGTCCAAGCTGTTTTGACACAACTGCGCCTCACCTTGCGCGTTGACCATACCCAAAGAACGTGCCACACGATCGCGGTCCAGTGGGTAGGTGGTGCCGGCCAGCGCTGCTGAGCCCAAGGGCAAGCGGTTGGTGCGGGTGCGGATCTCGCCCATGCGTTCATCGTCGCGCGACAGCATTTCCACATACGCCAACAGGTGGTGCGCGAAGCTGATGGGTTGGGCCACTTGCAAATGGGTGAGGCCGGGCATCACGGTCTCGGTGTGCTGGGCGGCGACCTCGACCAAAGCGCGTTGCAAGGCTTTGAGCAGTTCGCGGATGGCATCGATCTCGTCGCGCAACCACAGCCGCACATCGGTGGCGACTTGGTCATTGCGGCTGCGCCCGGTGTGCAGGCGTTTGCCCGCATCGCCCACCAGTTGGGTGAGCCGCGCTTCGATGTTCAGGTGCACATCCTCGAGTTCCAGCTTCCATTCAAACTGACCGCCCTCGATGTCTTGCGTGATTTGCGCCAAGCCGCGCTGGATGTCGGCGAGGTCTTGCGCGCTGATGATGCCTTGGGCTTGCAGCATCTCGGCATGGGCCAAGCTGCCTTGTATGTCGGCGCGCCACAGACGCTGGTCAAACAAGACGCTGGCGGTGTAGCGCTGCACCAACTCGCTCATGGGTTCGGAAAAAAGGGCGGACCAAGCCTGAGGTTTGCGGTCGAGCGAATTGGAAGACGTCATGCGGTCATTTTAGGTGTGGCCTGTCTGTGCCTGGGCGCCGAATGGCCGTGCTAGCATCCATCGAACCCATTCTTGCAACCCCAAGGTAAAGTTTTGAGCGCCATAGAACTGACCATCGCCACCCGCGAAAGCCGCCTGGCCTTGTGGCAAGCCGAGCATGTACAGGCATTGCTGCAGCAGCAAGGACACAGTGTGAAATTGTTGGGCATGACCACCCTGGGCGATCAAATTTTGGACCGTTCTCTGAGCAAAGTCGGCGGCAAAGGTTTGTTTGTCAAAGAACTGGAAGTCGCTTTGCAAGAGGGTCGGGCCGACCTGGCGGTGCATTCCCTCAAAGACGTGCCGATGGACTTGCCCAATGGTTTTGCGCTGGCCTGTGTGATGGAACGTGAGGACCCGCGCGATGCCTGGGTGTCGCCCCAATATGCCCGCTTGGAAGACCTGCCCACCAGCGCTGTGGTGGGCACATCCAGTTTGCGCCGCACCGTGTTGCTGCGGGCACTGCGCCCCGACTTGCGCATTGAACCGCTGCGAGGCAACCTGGACACGCGTTTGCGCAAGCTCGATGAAGGTCAATATGCAGGCATTGTGCTGGCCGCAGCCGGCCTCAAGCGCTTGGGCTTGTCATCGCGAATCCGCCATATTTTCGATACCGCTCAAATGCTGCCTGCGGCTGGGCAAGGTGCTTTGGGCATCGAAATTCGCGCTGACCGCCCCGATGTTCAACGGGTGCTGGCGCATTTGTCCCACCAAACCAGTTGGTTGGCCGTGGCTGCCGAGCGGGCGGTGAGTCGGGCCATGGGGGGAAGTTGTTCCATGCCTTTGGCCGCTCATGCCACGGTGCAAGGGGAACAATTGCATTTGCGTGCTGCCTGGGGTGACCCCGAAGGCGATGCCCGCTTGGTCACTGCCCAAGTGCATGGGGTGGTGGGTTCGTTGGCGCAAGCCGAGGCCTTGGGCTTGGAGGTATCCCGGGCTTTGCGCGCAGGTGGCGCACGCTGAGAGCCGCGCTTGAAACTGGTGATCACCCGTGCCCCGGCTGAGGCCAGCGCTTGGGCGCAGGCGCTGGCTTTGGCCGGTCACGAGCTTGTCCACCTGCCATTGCTGAGCTTTGGGCCTACCCCGTATCCCGATCAACTCCACCAAGCTTGGCAACAGGCGACACGCTACTTGGCGGCCATGTTTGTCAGTGGCCAGGCAACGCGGGCTTTTTTTGCGTTCCGGCCAGCTGGCATGAACTGGCCCGGTCGCTGTTGGGCCACTGGCCCTGGCACCCGTGCAACTTTGCTGGCCTCAGGTGTCGCAGCCGCATCGATTGACACCCCGCCAGCCCATGTCGCCCAGTTCGATTCCGAGGCCTTGTGGGCGGTGGTCTCGTCCCAGGTGACCAGCCCTGCAACAAGGCCCAACAAAGCGGTTCTCTTGGTGCGAGGTACCGATGCTCACTCGTCCATCCATGGGGGGGCACAGGGCCTGGGTCGCGATTGGTTGGCCCAACGCTTGGTCGATGCCGGGGTGAGGGTGGATTACGCCGTGGCCTATGAGCGGGTCGCACCGGTTTGGAGCCCTGAGCAAATCGACAGGGCACAACAGGCTGCCACCGATGGCTCGGTGTGGCTGTTCAGCAGCGCACAAGCCGTGGCCCACTTGCAGCCGTTGTTGCCGCATCAAAACTGGGCGCGTTCCCGCGCCTTGGCCACCCATCCGCGCATTGGCGCCGCCTTGGCCGCAGCCGGTTGGGGCGATGTGTCGGTGTGCAAAGGAGATTTGCCAACGGTCTTGGCGGCGCTGGGCGGCGCGACAGATCTCAATAGAATCCCAACATGAATTCTGAGCCAGCGCCTGCTGTACCCCACGCTGACACCGTGCCCCCCACCGAGACACCACCTGTTGCGCCTGTGGCTGGCAGCAAGACCTGGTTGTGGGTCCTGGGTATCTCCAGTTGGGTGGCCTTGGCTTTTTCGGTCATGTTGTGGTGGAAGCTCTCCAACATCCAAGAGACATTGGCCCGCCAAAGCGCAGACAGCGGTTCGTTATCGGTCGAGGCACGCGCCAGTGCCAAACAAGCGCAAGAGCTGGCCCGCGATACCGCAGCCCGGCTGGCCCTGAACGAATCCCGCTGGAGCGAGGTGGCTTTGCAGCGCACCCAGTTGGAAGAACTGATGCAAAGTCTGTCGCGCTCGCGCGATGAAAACCTGGTGGTCGACATTGAGTCGGCATTGCGTTTGGCCTTGCAACAAACACAATTGACCGGCAGTGTGCAACCCCTGGTAGCAGCTTTGAAGACGGCCCAGCAACGCTTGTCACGGGTGGCCCAACCCCGTCTGACCCCGGTCTTGCGCGCGCTGACCCGTGACCTTGAGCGGGTGCAGACCGTGGTTGTCACCGACACCCCCGCATTGCTGATCAAATTTGATGAACTGGTGCGTGAAATCGACGAACTGCCCTTGGCCAATGCGGTGGGACCCAGCAAATCCGCACCAGTGCCTGAACCCCCGACCATCAGCAGCTGGGCGCGCGCCATGAGTTCGACTTGGTGGGAGCATTGGCTCAAGGAAATTGGCAGCCAAGTGACCGACTTGGTGCGCATCAGCCGCATCGACCAACCGGATGCCAGCTTGTTGTCCCCTGAGCAAGGGTTTTTTGTGCGTGAAAACACCAAACTGCGATTGCTCAATGCGCGGCTGGGCTTGTTGGCTCGCCAATATGAAGCCTCGCGCAATGATGTGTTGGCTGTGCGACGCGATCTGGTGCGCTACTTTGAGGCCAACACCCGCAAGTCCCAGGCGCTCATGGTCTTGCTCCAAGAGGTGGAGACCCAACTCAAGCAGGTGGAATTACCGCATCTGGACGAGAGTTTTGCCGCTTTGGCCACGGCATCGGCAGGTCGCTGAGATGAAAAACGCCCTGGGCTTGGTCGCACTGTTGACGCTGGCCGTGGGAGCGGCCTTGTTGGTGGGGGGCAATCAAGCCAGCGTGACTTTTTTTTGGTCGCCCTACCGCATGGACGTGTCGCTCAATTTGTTTTTGCTGTTGACAGCTTTTTTGTTTCTGATCATGCACCTGGCATGGCGGGCCTTGGGCGGCTTGTTTGAATTGCCCCGCGAGGCCCGGCGCTGGCGCCTGCGGCAACAGGAGCGCGCCATGCACGCGGCTTTGCTGTCGGCCCAAAATCAGTGGATGGCTGGACGTTACTTGCGCGCGCGCAGTTTGGCCTTGGCTGCGATTGAGCACGAGCACAACTTGAGCCGTTTGCAAGACCCCAGTGACACAGCAGCGGCCCATGCGGTGGAAGTGCGTCACTTGGCCCATTTGGTGGTGGCCGAGTGTGCCCATGCCTTGCAAGACCGTGCCTTGCGCGAGCAGCATGCGCAACTGGCTTTGGCGGCGGCGGCCGAGTTGCCCGCCGTAGGCACCACCCAAGCCGTGGCCCAAGATGCGGTGTACTTGAATGCAGCCCGCTGGTCTTTGGTGGACCGTGAACCCACCACTGCGATGTTGTGGTTGGCCAAGTTGCCGTTGGGCAGTGTGCGCCGTACCGTGGCCTTGCGGCTGAAACTCAAAGCCGCGCGTTTGTCACAAGACCACCGGGTGGCCTTGGAGACTGCGCGTTTGTTGGCCAAGCACGGTGCGTTTGCCGCAGAGCCAGCGCGCAGTTTGGTGCGCGGCTTGTTGCAGTCGGTGGTGGGTGACTGCCATGACCAAGGCCAGTTGCTCAAGGTCTGGCAAGGTTTGGACCGCAGTGAGCAAAGCATGCCAGAGTTGGCGGTGCATGCCGCACAGCGCTTGCTGGCGGTGCAAGGTGACCCCGGCTTGGCCTTGACATGGATTCATCCGGTGTGGCGCAATTGGGTGCAAAGTTTGGAGCCTTGGCCGGTGGCTTTGAGCACCGCAGTGACCGAGGTCATTGAGCAAGCCTTGCAACGCCAGGCGCCCAACACCCAGTGGTTGACCTGGGTCGAACAAGCGCGCGCTGCCATGCCACGCCACCTTGAATTTCAATATTTGGCGGGCATGGTGTGCTTGCAGCATGGCCTGTGGGGAAAGGCCCAGCAAATGTTGGCGCCGATTGCCAACCAGTTGGATTCACCTGCCCTCAAACGCAAGGCATTGTCGGCGCTGGCCACTTTGGCCGAGCAAAGAGCCGACCCCGAAGCGGCGCTGAAATTTTGGAAGCAAAGCGCCGCAAGCTGATGTGGCGCAGTTTCAGCAAATCCTGCTGACTGGCAAAAAACGGCGTCTGAGCACCGTTTTTTGTGCAGGGCAGGGTCTCACTCAGGCTGCGCTGGCAGGAGGGTCAAACGGCATGCTCATCTGGCGCAAGTCCTTGCGGGTTTCGACCATGATCAACGGGCCTTCATTCACCACCACCACGGGGGGGCGCTCGCGCGGCACATGAATGGGGCGCGGCTCGGCCGCAATGGCCGCTTGCACCTGGGCCACACGATCGGCATTGGAATGCACCCATTCCAATCCGCTATGCTGGGCCAGGTCGTTCAAGGCTTGCAACGGCAAGTCATAGCTGCCCACCTTGGGCATGGCATTGCGGCTGGCAGGTGCCACGGTCGGCGCGCCACCCGATGCGGGTTCGGCACTGGCGGCGGGAGTTGGGGCCTCTGGGCTGCTGGAACGGTCTTGGCGCTCATGGCGTTCACGGCCATAGCGGTCGCGTGAACGGCGCTCGCGCCGCTCTTGCACATCGGGCGCTTGGTTGGGGCTGGTGTCACCTTGCTGGTTGGACAGAGCGCTGGGCTCGCCTTGCAAGGCGCTGTGCGATGCCAAGCCCGATGCCTCGTTGGCAGACAAGCCGTCAGTGCCTTGCGCGGAGTTGGCGCTGTTGTTGGATTCGCCTTGGCGCGGGCGGCGCTCACCCCGCTCGCGCCGGCCCTCGCCACGCTCGCGGCGCCCTTCGCGCTCAGCGCGGACTGGTCGATCGGTGGGTACTGCCGTGGCTTCGCCGTTGGGGCCAGCGGTGGGGTTGACCGCTTCGGGTGTTGCCGCTGCGTTATCGCGTTCAGTGCGGGGCGTGCGTTCGGCACGTGGCCCACGGTTGCGCTCTGAGCGCTCAGTGACGCGCTCGCTGGAGCGGGTTTCCCGTGGCGGGCGTTCTGCGCGGGCGGGTTTGTCGCCGCGCTCCTCGCGCTCGCCACGATCGCCGCGGTCACTGCGCTCGCCGCGGCGACCCCCACGTCGGCCATCGCTTTGGCGGCTTTCACGGTTGGCTTCTTTTTTATCGGGCGAAGCGCTGGGTGAGGCAGCGGGTTGAGCGGTGCTGGGCGTGGCCGTGGAACCACCGCCAAACAAGCCTTTGATCCAGCCGAAAAAGCCTTTTTCAGCGGGTGCTTGGCCTGCTGCAGCAGAAGGCGGTTTGACCTCAGTGGTTGGCTCGGCCACGGGCTTGGGGGGGGCAACGGGTGCGGGCGCATCGGGCAGCACACCTTTGATGACGGGGCTTTGCTGGTTGGTGGGTTCTTGTGAACGGCGGGTGACCGCGGTGGGGTCTTCGATGTCCTCGGCCATTTTGTAACTGGCCTGGATGTTGTCCAAGCGCGGATCATCATGCTTGAGACGCTCCAACCGGTAATTTGGGGTTTCCAGTGTTTTGTTGGGCACCAACAGCACGTTCAATCGCTGCTTGATTTCGATCTTGGCAATTTCCGTGCGCTTTTCATTCAACAAAAAAGAGGCCACTTCCACCGGTACTTGGGCATGCACTGCGGCGGTGTTGTCCTTCATCGACTCTTCTTGGATGATGCGCAGAATTTGCAGCGCCGAGCTCTCGGTGTCGCGCACATGGCCCGAGCCGCCGCAGCGCGGGCATGGGATGGACGCGCCCTCGCTCAGGGCAGGGCGCAGGCGCTGACGGCTCATCTCCATCAGACCAAATTTGCTGATGGTGCCAAACTGCACCCGGGCCCGGTCTTGGCGCAGCGCGTCGCGCAAGCGGTTTTCCACTTCTCGCCGGTTGCGCGACTCTTCCATGTCGATGAAGTCGATGACGATCAGGCCACCCAAATCGCGCAAGCGCATCTGGCGCGCCACTTCGTCAGCCGCCTCCAAGTTGGTGCGGGTGGCGGTTTCTTCGATGTCGCCGCCTTTGATGGCGCGCGCCGAGTTCATCCACCGACCAAGGCTTCGGTGTGGTCGATCACGATGGCGCCGCCCGAGGGCAGGTTGACGGTGCGGGCATAGGCCGATTCGATTTGGTGTTCAATTTGGAAGCGGCTGAACAAAGGTGCATCGTCGCGATAGCGTTTGACACGCCCAGCGTACTCGGGCATGACGTGGCTGATGAACTGCTGGGCCTGCTCGTAAATATCGTCGGTATCGATCAGGATGTCACCAATGTCATTGTTGAAATAGTCGCGGATGGCGCGAATGACCAAGCTGGACTCTTGGTAAATCAGAAACGCGCCTTTGCCGCCTTGGGCAGCGCCGTCAATGGCCGACCACAGTTTGAGCAGGTAATTCAGGTCCCATTGCAGTTCCGAGGCGGCACGGCCAATGCCGGCAGTGCGGGCAATGATGGACATGCCGTTGGGGTATTCCAACTGGTCCAAGGCCTCTTTGAGTTCAGCGCGGTCGTCGCCCTCGATGCGCCGGCTGACACCACCGCCGCGCGGGTTGTTGGGCATGAGCACCACATAGCGACCGGCCAAGCTGATGAAAGTGGTCAGTGCCGCACCCTTGTTGCCGCGTTCCTCTTTTTCGACCTGAACCAGCAGGGTCTGACCCTCTTTGATGACATCTTGGATGCGGGCTTGGCTGGGGGAAACCCCCGGGGCAAAGTACTGTTTGGAGATTTCTTTGAAGGGTAAAAAACCGTGGCGGTCTTCACCGTAATCGACAAAACAAGCTTCCAGCGATGGTTCTACCCGGGTCACGACAGCGGCATAAATATTGCCTTTGCGCTGTTCGCGCCCTTCGATTTCAATTTCGTAGTCCAGCAACTTTTGGCCGTCCACGATGGCCAAACGGCGCTCTTCGGCCTGGGTGGCGTTGATCAACATGCGTTTCATGGCGTTCTCAATTCATTCAAAACATCACAGGCCCAACGGGGCCAACGATGCCAAAGCCGACGCCTGAAAACGTGAGGAATGACCGCTCTGGGTTCCAACCCCTGGTGGCTTTAGCCGCCGGGTGGATTGTGAGAGGACGTGGGGATGGGGGCGGGTTGCAAAGGCCACTGCATGCTAGGGCAGCCGGCTTGCAGCCGATCAAGCACGGACATGGCTGAGGCGGCCGTCAGCAAGCCATGCACCAAGGACCGAAGTCCCTGGGTGCACACATGCATCAGCGCCAACATCATCACCATCACCATTGCAGGATTTCTCGCTGTGATCCGAGGAAGCGGTCTTTTTGTCGCTCCCTTTGGGGTATTCCGTTGAGGTTTTCAGTTCGTCGACCCTGATTCGGGGTGCCTGTGCCATCCAGTTTCCATGGTTACTGGGTTTGTGGCTGGGCCCCTCGGGGCATCGACCTCACAGCGGTCATCGGACATGCTCTAATTGCTCTGAAATCAAGCACTTGGATCAAACCGCTGGTGAACCACATTATAGGCTCAGATGCCATGCCCGCCTCGCCCCAGGTTCAAACCCTGGTGGTGGACGAGGACTCTGCCGGTCAACGGCTGGACAATTTTTTGCTCCGCCACCTCAAAGGCGTGCCCAAAACCCATGTTTACCGCATCATCCGTTCGGGAGAGGTAAGGGTCAACAAAGGGCGGGCAGCGCCCGACACCCGCTTGCTGGCCAACGATGCGGTGCGCTTGCCACCGGTGAGGGTGTCGGTGCGGGCGCACGAAAAAGCCCAACAGGTGGTTCCGGTGCGCGATTTCGCGCTCATGCTGGAAGATGCCCACTTGATCGCGGTGGACAAACCCGCTGGTGTGGCGGTGCATG
>RFNL01000268.1 GCA_009927195.1 Betaproteobacteria bacterium
TGGTGGGCACCGGTTTTGTTGACGCCACGCTTTTTGGCCTCGTCCAAAAATTTCTTTTCGAACTGGCGTGTGCGGTCGTTGAAGTCCCACCAATACCAAGACACGTAGGTGGCATTTTCGCCGTCGGAGCCCAAAATTTTGGCGATATCGGGGTCGGCAAAAATTTGTCCGCCAATCAGCATGCTGTTGTGCCCTTGGCGGCGCAACTCTTTCATCACCTTGGCCGTGCCTTCGGGCAGGCCTGCAAAGGCAAACACACCGGGCGAGTTGCCTTGTAACTTGGTGATGTGGGGTGACAAGTCGGTGGCATTGGTGGGAAAACCCTCAGCGGGGATGACCATCTTCCAGCCATTGGCTTCGAGCAAATTGGGC
The DNA here is from genome assembly GCA_009927195.1 of Betaproteobacteria bacterium. Lineage (GTDB taxonomy): Bacteria > Pseudomonadota > Gammaproteobacteria > Burkholderiales > Burkholderiaceae_C > Limnohabitans. The sequence continues at coordinate 373 of RFNL01000268.1, forward strand.
ATCCAGGTGGCCAAGGACTTGCCCACAAACTCATCGCTGGGGTACATCACCGCAGCGGTCTTGTTGCTCACCCCGCCCTTGGCGGCCATGGTCTTGAGCAAGCGGCCGAACTGCTTGCCCTCGTCTTCGGTGACACGGAAGGCCCACTTGCGGTCCTTGGTCAGGCCAGGGGCCGATGCGGCGTTGGGAATCTGCACAATTTCAAGGCGCTCGCCAGCGGCAAAAGCCACTTGGGCTTCTTGACTGGAAAACGGTCCGATGATGCCCAAGGCCTTGGCATCCTCGGCAAATTTTTGCGCCGCGACTTGGGCGTTTTTGGCATCGCTGCCGGTATCGAATTTTTCAATGCGGATCTTCTTGCCATTGATACCGCCCGCGGCATTGATTTCAGCCACCGCAATGTCCACAGCGATTTCCGTGCCCACGCCCACGCCCGCAAATCGACCGGTTTTGGCATGCGTCAGACCCAACACCAACTCTTGACTCCACACCGGCAGGGCAAGGCCTGCGGCCATCGCCAAAGTCCATATCCGTTTGTTCATTTCATACTCCTGTGATCAAGCGCCCAAGTAAGCGGCGGCCATGCGCGGGTCCGCTGCAATGTCCTGGGCATTGCCTTCCAAAACCAGCCGCCCAAGTTCCAACACATAGGCCCTGTGGGCAGTGGCCAGGGCCATGTGTGTATTTTGCTCTACGAGCAAGATCGACAAACCTTCATGGTTCAAATCTTTGAGCAGTCCAAACAAGGCCTGGACCAGCAAAGGGCTCAAACCCAAGGAGGGCTCGTCAAGCATCATCAAGGTGGGCTTGCTCAGCAAAGCGCGGCCAATCGCCAGCATTTGTTGCTCACCCCCCGACAACACCGAAGCCAGCATATCGCGGCGCGCGGCCAGGTTGGGGAAGCGCTGATAAATGGCATCAATATCGTGCTGGGGGTTGTCGCGCCGGGTGTAAGCCCCCATGAGCAAGTTGTCGTTCACGGTGAGGCTGACAAAAATTTGCCGTCCCTCGGGCACCAGCACCAGGCCTTGGCCCACTCGCCAAGCAGCGCTTTCGCGCAACACCGATTGGCCTTTGAATTGCAACTCACCTTGCTGGGCTTGACCATGCCTTGCAAAGCCCGCAGCAATGAGCTTTTGCCCGCCCCATTGGCCCCCAGCACGGCGACGATCTCACCGGCATTGACCTTGACCGACACCTGTCTGACCGCATGGGTGCGTCCATACACCACATCCAAACTTTGGGCTTCAAGCAGCATGGCTGCCCCCTGCCGGTGCGGGCGTGCCTAAATAGGCCTCCAGCACTCCGGGATCGCGGTGCACCGCCTCAGGGGTGCCTTCGAAAATCTTTTTACCAAAGTTGAGCACCACCACATGGTTGCACAAGGTGCGCACAAATGGCATGTCGTGCTCGACCACCAGCAAGGTGATGCCTTGCTGGGACAGGCGTTCGAGCAAGCGGCGCAGTTCGTTGGTCTCGACATGGTTCAGACCAGCGGCCGGCTCATCGAGTAATAATATTTGGGGCTGGGCCATGATGGCGCGCACCACCTCGATGCGCTTTTGGATGCCGTAAGGCAAATCGGCCACCACTTGGCCCGGGTAGGTGCCCAAGCCGGCATCGGCCAAAGCCGCGCGGGCGCGCTCGCTGGCGCGCTGGCCACGGGCCAAAGACCAGGGCGAACGCAGGTGGTGTTCGCCCAGCATGACGTTCTCCACCGTGGACAAATGTGGCATGAGCCGGATGTTTTGAAACGAGCGGGCCAGGCCATGGGCCACCCGGTTGGCCACGGACATGTCGGTGATGTCATGGCCCAAGGCGGTGATGCGGCCTTGGTTGATGGGGTAAACCCCTGAGATGAGGTTAAAGACCGTGGACTTGCCAGCCCCGTTGGGGCCAATCAAGGCGGTGCGGCTGCCCTGGGGCACGGCAAAACTGACATCATCGATGACCATTAAGCCACCAAAAGATTTGCTCACCCCAGACAGTTCCAGCACCGTGCTCATGAGCGCCCCCCGGCTTGGGGCTGGTGTGGCCCGCCCCGCACCGCGCGCAGATTCTCCAGCATGGTGCGGGTGACCACCCCTTGGGGCCGCCACATCATGAGCAACACCACGGCCAAGCCAAACACAATGTAGCGCCCGCCCTCCAAAAATTTGAGTGAAGGGTCTTGCTCAGACAGTTTGCGCAAACCTTCGGGCACCAGGGTGAAGAAGAAGGCGCCGAACAATGGCCCCCAAACGGTTTGGGTGCCGCCCATGAGCACGTACAACAACACATAAATGCTGAACATGGCGCCGGTGGACTGCACATCGATGAAATTGAATTGGTGCACCAACAAAGCACCGCCCAAGCCACCGATCGCGCCACCAATCGTCAGCGCCACCACCTGGGTCATGCGCAGGTGCACACCAAATAAATGGGCCACGTTTTCATCGTCGTGCACTGCGCGCACCGACAGGCCAAAACGGGTGGCCATCAGCCAAGCCACAAAACACACTACCAGCACCGCCACCGGTGCCACCACCGGCAAGCCTGCATAAGCCATCACCGACAGGCCCGCCGCCCCACCCAGCGCGGGAATATTGATGAGCACACCGCCCACCACTTCGGCAAACGCAAAAGTGGCCAACACCATGTAAATGCCACGGGTGCGCAAAATGGGAAATGCGATCAAAAAGGCCACCAAACCAGCCACCATGGCACCCAAAGGCACCGCCAACCACAATGAAACGTCCCACAAAGCGGTGAGTGCACCAGCGCAATAGGCACCGACCAACACAAAACCGGCAGCCCCCAGGTTGAGCAAGCCGGCCGAGGCCGGTACAAACACCGAATAGGCAATGATGGTGTTGATGGCCAACAAAGCCAACAAGCCACTGATGTAGCCGGACATCAAAACTTCCCCTTGCCAATGTGGGTGTGTCCAAACAGACCGGCGGGGCGAACGATCAAGATGGCCAGCAACAAGCCCCAAACGGGAATCTTCTCGATTTCGGCACCAAACACGCTGATGGCCAAGACCTTGACCAAGCCCACCAACAAGCCCCCCGCGATGGCCCCCCAAATATTGCCCAAGCCACCCAACACCATGCCGGCAATCGCATCGGTGGCCACGGCGTCGCCCATGAACGGCGTGACCGTGCCGTAGCTGGCCGCATACAAAATGCCCGCCAAGGCCGATAACATGCCGGCGATGACAAACACCAATGGCACGATGTGCTGCACCTCCACACCCATCAAGGTGCTGGCATCGGGGTTTTCGGCAATCGCGCGCAGGGCGCGTCCAATTCGGGTTCGCGCCAGCAATTGATGCAACACCGCCACCAAGGCAATGGCCAGGCAAAGGCTGATCAGGTGCGGCACGCCCACGATCAACCCACCCCATTGCAAGTTGGTGTCTTTGAAAGGCAACTCAAAACGCTGCGGATCGCCGCCCCACAAGGTCATGGCCAGGTGTTCAAAAACAATCAAAAACCCCAATGAACTGACCAGGGGCAAGGCGTGCTCGGTGGCATCGCCAAAACGCGCCTTCATGTAACGGTAGGTGAAGCGCTCGATCAACAACGAGGCCAGCACAGCCACACACACCCCGGCCAAAGCCGCCCAGGCCCAATGCACGCCCAGGCCCAGCCAATGCGGCCCAGCGGTGGACAAGGCCCAGGTGACCATGCCCGCCAACATGAACAACGCGGGGATGGTGAAGTTCAAGAAGTTGAGCATTCCAATGGTGAGCGTAAAAGCCACGGCCACAAAAGCCAAGACCCCGCCAAGCATCAGACCATTGATGATTTGTTGAATGAGTTGCAATGGATTCAATTCAAATGAATTAAATCCATGATGCCAGAAAACATTTCTGCCTGCGCTAGGAAAAGCCCTTAACATCCCCTTACCGAGCGTACGGCTTTGGTGCCCGAGGTGCCCAAAGCAGTGCACGCCTTTGAACATCTGTTTTCAACACTGGAGTTCCCTGATGGCCCCAACGACACCTGCCCTGCCCACCGACCTGGCGAACCAGCGTTTGCTGCTGGTGGGCGGCTGTGGCGGCATTGGCCGCGCCGTGGCCAGCGCCGCTGTCCAAGCTGGCGCAAAGGTGGCAGTGCTGGACCTGCCCGCATCGATGGCACGCCACCCCTTGCCCGGCGTTCACCTGCTGCCGGTGGATGCCAACGACCCCGCCAGCGTCGACCAGGCGGTGGCCCAAGCCCACCAACAACTCGGCGGCATCGATGCCTGTGTGAACCTTGTGGGCTTCATGTCGGCTCCGCTGGCATTGACCGAAACCCCCAATGAGGTGTGGCACGAAGTCATGCATGGGAATTTGGATTCCGCTTTCTACATTTCACGCGCGGTGATGCCCCATTTGCGTGCCAGCGCACGTGGCAGTTTGGTGCACATCTCGTCAGGCCTGGGGGCCTGGGCCAGACCCATGTATGGGGCTTATGGCCCGGCCAAAGCCGGTTTGCTGCTGCTGATGCGCCAACTGGCTCTGGAAAACGCGCCCCAGGTGCGCGTCAACGCGGTTGCCCCAGGCCCGGTGGACACGGCTTTTTTACGGGGCGGCACTGGCCGCTCCGACGAGCAAGGCGCACCACCGGTGCCCACCGAGGCGCTGGCCAAACTCGCCCCCATGGGCCGCATGGCCACGCCTGAAGACATCGTGGGCCCAGTGCTGTTTTTACTGTCTGGCGCATCGGCCTACATGACCGGGCAAACCCTGTTCGTCAACGGCGGCGCATACATGCCCTGATGCCAACATTTTTTTGATGAAAGAGCGACCATGACTGACCCAATGAACCCATTTCGCCGATCCGGTTGGCGCCTGGCGCTGGCAATGTGCGCCAGTGCACTGCTGGGCCCCTTGTATGCCGCCGACGATGCCTACCCCAATAAACCGATTCGCTTGATCGTGCCCTTCACCACTGGCGGTGTGACCGATACCAGCGCGCGCTTGGTGGCCGAGCACCTGGGGCGGCGGCTGAACCAGCAAATCGTCATCGACAACAAACCAGGCGCATCGGGCAATATTGGCATGGCCATGGTCAAAGCCGCCCCGCCCGACGGCTATACCTGGGTGATGGGCTTTGACGGCACCATGGTCATCAACCCCCATGTTTTTGCCAAAGTGGGTTTCGACCCCATCAACGATTACGCGCCGATTGGCAAGATTGGCGATGCCACTTTGATCTTGGTGGCCAACCCCAATGTGCCCGCCAAAAACCTGCAAGAGGTGATAGCCTTGTCCAAGAAAACCCCAGGCGGTTTGTCTTACGGCACATCGGGCACGGGCAGCACGCCTCACATCGCTGGCGAGTTGCTGAAAATCAAATCAGGTGCCCAACTCACCCATGTGCCCTACAAAGGCGGTGGCCAGGCCATGATTGATGTGATGGGGGGCAGCATTCCGCTCGTATACACCGCTGTGGCCGGTGCATACAACCATGTCAAGTCGGGCAAGCTCAAACCCATTGCGGTATCGAGCCAACAGCGGGCGGGCTCGCTGCCCGATGTGCCCACCTTTGGCGAAAGCGGCGTGAGCGATTTCAACGCCTATTCCTGGGTGGGTTTTTTGGCCCCCGCCCAAACGCCTGCAGCCATCATCCAAAAACTCAACACCGAACTCAACGCCACCTTGAACGACCCGCTGGTGCGCGACAAACTGCGGGTGCTGGGCATCGAAGCCGCACCCGGCAGCCCTGAACAATTCCGCGAGGAAATTCGCCGCGACCTCAACCGCTATGGGCCGGTGGTCAAGGCCGCAGGCATTCAGGTGGAGTGAGTGTTGCGCGCCGGAAGGGGCGCACATCAAGGGGCGCGCAAAAACAGCACGCTGCGGGTGTGCGCATCCACATCGGGCGCATCCAACCATTGGCCTCGGCTGCGGCCTTGGGCATGCAGCAAGGCTTGATCGCTGTAGTGCGGGTCGCCCCACACCCCGCTTTGCCCCACTGGCAAGACGCCTTGCGCAGCTTGGGGCTGGGCGAAATCAATCACCCGCCGGGTCGATGGCCGTAACTCACGCGCCAAGGCGCAGCCGCCAAAGGGTGGCTTTGGTTGTTGGGCATTTCTCGACCGCCGGCCACCGCAAACGGACCCACATTGAAGACCCGGTCCAGCGGGCTGATCCGACCCAAAGGATGCACATGGGTCAAGCTGTGCACCTGCCCCCAAGCCCAGTTTTGCACCACCGGCCCGAGCTGGCTTTTCAAATGCGCGAGGCTGGCGCGCCAGGCATCGGCCACCACTTGGGCGCGGGTCTCCACCCCAGGGGTGCCGCGCCGGTCCCACCAGGGCGAGTGGGCATCGGCCGCCAAACGCGGCAAAGCCATGTCCACCATGCGGGTGCGCAGCAACAAAGCCATCCACTGGGGTCCAAGTTCATCGGCCATCGCTTGTTGCAACAGATCAAAAGCAAGCTGGTTGGCCAAGGTGGGCGCGATCTTGTCAGCCCCATGGTTGCCGTCCCAAGCCAGCAACAGTTCGACCCACATGCGTTCCTCATCATTGGCGGCAGCGGCCCGCAATTCATCGGCCAAGGAGCGCCAAATGCGTGCAAAGTAATCGGTCTGTCCATCGAGTTGCAGGGCTTGCGAAAGAGCGGTGTCCCAGCGCACCGCATCCTGCGACAACTGGTGGAACAAGCGCCGCGCACGGTCACCGGTGTTGTAGTAACCCGCAATCGGTATGGCAGCGGCTGGTTGCTGGTTGGCCGACACCACAAAACCACGCGCCGGGTTTTCCTCTTGGGGGTTGCGCTCAAACGGCAAGAATCCCAATTTGTGCGCCTCACCACGGGCATCGTCCAAGATGCGCGATGGGTCCACCCCTTCTGGGCGGATGGGCAAACGGGCAGCAGCCCACCACGCAATATCGCCTCCGGCATGGGCCCATACCACATTCAAACCGGGCGCATGGATCAGGCTGGCCGCGTGGCGCGCTTTGTCCAAAGTGTCGGCGCGGTTGAGTTGGTAAAAAGCCTCCACGATGGGATTGGGCGTGTGGTAGAGCGACCACCACAGGGCCAGTGGCTTGCCGTTGGAGGGTGACGGCAGCGCATCATTGATCACCGGGCCGTGGGGCGAACTGCGCACTTCGATCACCACGCTGTCTTCACCTTTGACGGCAATCGTCTCCTCGCGCAGGGTCAAGTCCACCCATTTGCCTTGGTGCCAAATGCGGTTGGGGTTGTGCGGGTCCACACTGAGAGCGACCAAGTCTGTGTCGTCGTTTTGGAACATGGTCAGGCTCCAACCAAACGCGCGGTTGTGCCCCAACAAGGCCATGGGGTTGAGCGCCAAAAAGTGGCCATATAACTCAAATCCCGGGCTGCTCAGATGCGCCTCATACCAAACCGCGGGAACGGCATAAGCGATGTGCGGATCTCCGGCCAACAAAGGCCGACCACTGGCAGTGCGTTGGCCCGAAATGGCCCATGCATTGCTGCCTTCCAGCACGGGCAAGCCCGCCACATCCATGGCCGATTGTGACCAGCGCAGCCATTGCAGGGCATCGCGCACCTCGGGTGTGGCGACATGGCCTGAATCGGTGCGATCGGCTTGCTGGGCCAAGGCCACTGGCGGCGCGCTCAGGGGGACCGCCGCAGGCTGGCGCCATACCCCATCGCTTTGCCAGGGCCGATCAAACAAAGCGCTGTAAGCAGGGCCCAGCTCATCGTTGATGTGGGACAGCACCGGCTCGGTGCGAAAGCCTGCGGCAAAACTGTAGGCCATGTAGGCCGCGACACTGAAACAGTCTGCCACGGTGAAGGCCTGGGGCTGGATGCGCAGCAGGTGAAACTCCAGCGGCAATGGCCGGCTGCTTTGGAATTGGTTGATACCGTCCAAATAAGCCTGCATGGCCTGACCGGCTGGGCTGTCCAGATCTAAACGGGCGGCGGCTTGCTCGGCATACTGGCGCAAACCCAGGGTGCGGAATATGCGATCGGTATCCAGCAGTTTGGGCCCCAGGATTGCGGCCAGCTCGCCCTTGGCCAGGCGGCGCAACACCTCCATTTGGAACAAACGGTCTTGGGCATGCACAAAGCCCAGGGCCCGGTACAAATCACTGTCGTTTTGCGCCTGAATGTGAGGCACGCCAAAGTCGTCGTAATGCACTTGGACGGTGGCGCTTAAACCGCTCACGGTCAGCTTGCCATCGCGCTGGGGTAATCCAGCATGCCACAGCGCAAGCAACACCACCACGGCTCCCAAGGCCAAAGTCAACGCACCGATTGCAAATTTTTTCATGCCAAGCCCTGTTGATGGCGATGCGCAGGGGGATACCCACCGCCAATGGGTGATTTCATCACACCCAGGCGCGCTGGGGTGACGGGTCCTGCGCTACCATGACTGTATGACCAACACCATTGACCACGTCTTTCAAACCCTGCGCCGATGGGTTTTGCAGTTGGTTCGCACTTTGCTGTGGCTGAGTGTGGCCGCGCTGCTGTTGATCGTGGCTTATTTGTATGCCGCTTATCACTTTGCATATTCGCGTGGCGAAAGCGTGGGCTTCGTGCAAAAAATTTCCCACAAGGGCTGGGTCTGCAAAACCTGGGAGGGCGAGCAAGTGCGTGCCCTGTCTGTGGTGCCAGCCGTGCCAGAGAAGTTTGCCTTCACTGTGCGCGACCCGGCAGTGGTGGACCAGATCAACACCCGCATTGGCCAAAAAGTGGTGCTCGAATACGCACAGCACAAAGGCCTGCCCAGCTGTTTTGGCGATACCCAGCATTTTGTGACTGGTGTCCGGCCTGCCCCTGTGGACAGCGAAGCCGATCAAACGCCCAAGTGACGGAAGTGGCGCACGCCACGCGAGACCTGTTGCCACCACTTGGCAAACGACAAGCAAGGCTCATCCAAACTTTTAAACAAGCGCTGTGGGGCTCTGCGCACCACTGACAATCCATCCCAAGCAGGCAAGCGCGGATGGTCCCAACAAGCCACGGTTTGGGCCTGGGCCAGTGCGACTTGCCACACGGCGGCCGAACCAAATGCACACACCGATGTGATCACGCCCATGCGCTGGGCCACAAACATCCAACGCCGAAAACTCCAAGGCATGTCTTGCATCCATTCCTCGCACCACAGGCCGACGGCCACCGCACCAGGTGGCAGGTCGGCGGGTAAAGCCCCCATCGACCAGGGATGCACCAACCACACATCGCGCCCAGCCCATGCACTGGCATCGGGGGCTTGCCACTGCAGCAATGCCGGCGGTTGGCGCAGCAATTCGGGCTCGGACATCGCCCAAGGGATGCGCTTGATGGCCTCCGAGATGGTGAATGAGGCGGGGTTATGGGCCATGATCTCCATCATCTCTAAGGGCTTGTCGATCATCGAGCCACGGCTGTGCCACTCTGCGCTGGCATGACGGGCAATGGTGTCGGCATTGAACACCCAGGGTGGATCTCCGGCCAAGCCGGCCACCCGTTGCCAGTTGAGCCAGTTGCTGGCCAAGTCGCCGTCGATCAAATGGCCTTGCATCCATTGGGCCCCCACGCGCCAGTCAATTTTGCGCACATGCACGATGTAACTGGCCAGCCACTGGCGTGCCTGGTGGTGCAGGTATCCACAGTTGTACAACATATTGACCGCCATATCGATGGCGGCAATGCCGGTGGCAGCGTGGCGCACATCCAGCGGCAATTCGGCTTTGAAATCGCTTTCCTTCAAGGGACCTGGGTACAAACTTTGCTGACCCATGGCATCTCCCAAATGGGCATACAAATGTTGCGCATATTCGCGCCAACCCAATTCATGCACCAATCGGTGCTGCACACCGATGCGGTAGCGGGCCACCAAGGGGCGCACCACTTCGGGCAGGCTCAGATAGCCATGGGTGATGTAGGGCGAGAGTTGGGTGACCGCGCCGCCAAGCGAATGGCGGGTGCGTGCGTAATCGTGCACCTTCACAGCCGCCAATCGGCTGTGTGCGGCTTCCAGCGTGGGAGGAAATTCGGGCAGTATGAGCATGACGCGACCAGGGTGCAGATTGTGCACGGATGCGCCATGCAGGGCCTCGTCAATTTTGTTGATTTGTTGGGCGCGTCAACCAATCGCTTGTTCCAGCGCATCCAAGAACATCGCACCCACGTCAAAGCCGGTTTGGTCCATGATTTCCCGAAAACAGGTGGGGCTGGTCACATTGACCTCGGTGAGGCAATCGCCAATCACATCCAAGCCCACCAACAGCAGCCCACGTTGGGCCAATTGGGGGCCCAGGTCGGCGGCGATTTCTTGATCGCGCGCACTCAGCGGCTGGCCACCCCCTTGCCGCCAGCGGCCAAGTTGCCCCGCACCTCGCCACCTTGGGGGATGCGCGCCAGCGCAAAAGGCACGGCCCGCCCACCAATGACCAGCACCCGTTTGTCACCTTGTGCAATGGCCGGGATGAACTTTTGCACCATCAGGCTTTGGGCCCCGTCGCGATTGAGGGTTTCGATGATGGCACCCAGGTTCAGGCCATCGGCGCGCGCCCGAAAAATGCCCATGCCGCCCATGCCGTCGAGCGGCTTCAAGATGATGTCTTGGTGCAGGGCATGAAAGTCGCGCACATCTTGCGCGCTGCGGGTGACCAAGGTGGGGCTGGCGTATTGGGCAAACTCCATCAAGGCGAGCTTTTCCGGGTGATCGCGCAAGGCCGCTGGCTTGTTGAACACGCGTGCGCCTTCGCGTTCGGCCCGCTCGAGCAAATGGGTGGCGTAAAAAAACTCGCTGTCAAATGGAGGGTCTTTGCGCATCACCACCGCCCCCATGCTGTGCAAGGGGCGCACAGCGCTGTCACGC
>RFNL01000225.1 GCA_009927195.1 Betaproteobacteria bacterium
TTGGCGCGGTTTTCAGCCCATTCGGTTTCCAACAAACCCAAAATTTGGTTCTCTTGGCTGAAGTTAAAACCGCTTTCTCTCCAGAAGTCGCGCACGATGGGGAAGAGTTGGTCCACCGAGCGACCCACCACCAGCCAGCGGTCGCTGCCCACCCGCTCCAATCGCACGTCGCCCACGGCATTGCTGGGGGAGTTGCCCATCTGCGCATTGCGCTTGTTGGCAAATTCGTTGGCACTGACCGCGGTGCCAGGCAAGGCATAGCGCGAATCGCGGTTGATTTGACTCAGGTCTGGGGGGACATCAAGCTTGACATCTTTGGATTGAGATTGGCTTTTGTAGTCCACCTTGGAGTCGGGGATCACGCTGCCACAAGCTGCCAACCAGGCGGCCAGGGCCACGGGGCACAGCCGCAAGGACAACAAGGCAAAAGAGCGCATAAGGTTTTTTTAAGGATGGGTTGGATTCAAGTCAGCAGACCACTGGTTCGCAAAGCAGTTTCCAACACAGGGTGGTATGGGGTTGACAATGGCGTCAGCGGCAAGCGCAACTGGGGCCCACACAGCCCCAGGCGGGCCATGGCCCACTTCAGGGGTATGGGGTTGGCTTCCACGAACAAGTGCTTGTGCAAGGGCATGAGCTTGAATTGAATGTCCATGGCCTTGCGGTGGTCACCCGACATGGCGGCCACACACAACTGGTGCATCAGGGCAGGTGCGATATTGGCCGTGACGCTGATGTTGCCTTGGCCGCCGCACATCATCAGGGCCACAGCAGTGGGGTCGTCGCCCGAGTAAACGGCAAATCCTTCGGGGGCTTCGCGGATCAACCACTGGGCACGTTCAATATTGCCGGTGGCCTCTTTGATGCCCATGATGCCAGGCACTTGGGCCAAACGCATCACGGTGTCGTGCTGCACATCGGCCACTGTGCGACCTGGCACGTTGTACAAGACCATGGGCAGGTCCACCGCTTGGGCGATAGCTTTGAAATGCTGGTACAGGCCTTCTTGGGTAGGCTTGTTGTAATAAGGGACGACTTGCAACTGGCAATCGGCCCCAACCCCCTTGGCAAACCGGGCCAGTTCAATGGCCTCTGAGGTGGAGTTGGCGCCACATCCGGCCATGATGGGAATGCGGCCATTGGACTGCTCGACACAAACGCGAATGATGTCGCAATGCTCATGCACATTGAGCGTGGGCGACTCGCCCGTGGTGCCTACGGCGACCAGGCAGTCCGTACCTTGCTCAATGTGCCAGTCCACCAGACGGCGCAGACCGGGGTAGTCGATGTCGCCGTTGTCAAGCATGGGGGTGGCCAAGGCCACAATGCTGCCAGAGATGCTGATCATGTCCAAGTCTAGGTCACAGAAAAGCAATCATTCTAGCGAGAGCGGGTAACGCACGGGCTTTGGCTGGCTTTCGTCGGGCCGTACCGCCGCAATGCGTTGGACAAATTTTTCTGGCTGGGGATGAAAGCCGTTTTCATAGGCCACGATGTGCAAGTTTTCGCAGCGCTGGAGCAACTCACCATGGCGCAATAAAAAATCAGCCCTTCGAGGGCGGCCCACGGTTTCCTGACCCTGGGCAAAAGTCTCACAAATCAACACGCCCTGCGGCGCCAAGCTGGCCAAAATTTGCGGCCATAAAGGTCGCCACAAGTAGTTGGTGATGACCACAGCCCCAAACACACGACCGGGCCAAGGCCATGTTTGATTTTCCACATCGGCGCATAAAGCTTCACCCCATGCTTGGGCCTGTGCCAAAGCCAGGGGATCGCGGTCCACACCCACGGGACGCCAGGCTTTTTCGGCCAAGTAGCGCATGTGACGGCCATGGCCACAGGCCAGATCCAGCACCTCGGCACCCGGGGCAATCAAGGGGCTCCAGCGCACCACCCATGGGCTGGGTGTTGTGTCGGCGTGAGCGAGATTCAAACCTGGGGTCAGGGACAAAGACATGGACTGCCGTTCACAAGCAGGTCCAGGCTTGCGTGGCCAGCAACCATAAAAAAGCCGGGTCTTGGTACCATCCAAAGACGCTGGCCAAGACCAACGCCACCGCGCCGATTTGGGTGATTTTGACGGCCGTGGCGCTCATCAGGCCACGCCTTGGGGAAGGGGCGTGCGCCCAATCGGTTGTTCATTGACCTGCATGTTGAAAACCGCTGCCATCACGCCCAGCGCGATGGCGATGTACCACACCACGTCGTAGCTGCCCGTGTGGTCATACAACCAACCGCCCAGCCACACACCCAGAAAACTGCCCACCTGGTGACCAAAAAACACCGATCCCCCCAACATGGAAAAGTGCGAGAGGCCAAAAATTTTGGCCACTGTGCCATTGGTGGGTGGAACAGTGGACAGCCACAACAAGCCCATGAAGCAAGCAAACAGATAGACACTCCAGTTGCTCAAAGGGGCCCATAAAAATATGGAGATCACGATCGATCGGGCCAGGTAATTACAGGTGAGCAACTGCCGTCCTGAAAAACGCGAGCCCATCAGTCCCACCGCGTAAGTGCCAAACACATTGAACAGACCAATCAGGGCCAAGGCGTGACCTGCCACCTCCGGGCTCAGGCCCTGGTCTTTGAGGTAGCTGGGCAGGTGCACGCCAATGAACACCACCTGAAAGCCACAGACAAAAAACCCCGCCATCAGCCATTGAAAGCTGCGATAGGCCATGGCCTCGCGCAATGCCTGAACAATGGTTTGATCGCGCTGAGGGGCTTGGCCTTGCGAAAAAGCCGGTTCGCGCAAACCCAGGGACAAGGGCAGCATCAACAAAATCATGGCCGCCAAACCCCACAAGGCCTGTTGCCAACCCAGATGCGTGATCAAAAATCCCTCCAGGGGCATCATCAAAAATTGGCCAAATGAGCCTGCGGCTGCGGTCACCCCCATGGCCCATGATCGTTTATCCACCGGTGAGTTGCGCCCGACGATGCCGTAGACCACGACATAAGTGGTGCCCGCCTGCGCCATGCCGATGAGCAAGCCAGCGCTGAGCAACAGCGACACAGGAGTGGTTGCATTGGCCATGCCCCACAAGCCCAAAGCGTAAAACATGACGCCCATCACGATGACGCGAAATGCGCCAAAACGATCGGCCAACATGCCGGAAAAAATACCTGCCAATCCCCAGGTCAGGTTTTGCACCGCAATGGCCATCGAAAAGTCTTCGCGGCTCCAAGACATGGCCTGGGTCATGGGTTGCAACCACAGGCCAAAGCCATGCCGGATGCCCATGGAAAAGGTCAACAAAACGGCGCTGCAAATGAGCAGTTGGCGCAAATCGAGCATGGGGCGGGGTGCGTTCATGCCTGACACTGTAGCGAATTCTGCGCGCGCACGCCGCCAACGCCCCGCTGAGCCTGCCTACAATCGCCGCCCATGGCCACCAAACAACCCGAATATTCCGAAGGCTCCATCCGGGTTCTCAAAGGACTGGAACCGGTCAAGCAGCGACCGGGCATGTACACCCGGACCGACAACCCGTTGCACATCATCCAAGAGGTGATCGACAACGCCGCCGATGAGGCCTTGGCGGGATTTGGCAAAAAAATCAGCGTCACTTTGTTTGCCGATGGCTCGATCGGCATCGAGGACGATGGCCGCGGCATCCCATTTGGCATGCACCCCGAGGAACAAGCGCCGGTCATCGAGCTGGTGTTCACCCGCTTGCACGCGGGCGGCAAATTTGACAAAGGCCAGGGCGGCGCTTACAGCTTC
>RFNL01000316.1 GCA_009927195.1 Betaproteobacteria bacterium
GCCATTCGCGCTCGAGCATGCGCGGCAAGCGCCACACCACCACATTCAAAAAACTGCCGAATTGAAGCCCACATAAAACCGCCGCCCAGATAAGGAACCCTTCTTCAAAAGGCATGGCGGGCGATCCCATCGGCTCAGGTGCCGGATTTGGCAGTTTGCAGGGCGATCAGTCGATCTGCATAGTCCTGCCACAGCGCCTGTTGGGGCATCTCTTGGAACAGCCCTTGAGCGGCCAATCCCGCCACCCAATCTTGTTTGCGGGCAATGGCTGCCGCCATGGTCGGTGCCACGCCCGTCTCTCGCACGGTGACGGCCGACTCGCGCATTTCTTCGGCACGGCGTTTGCCGTGCTGCACCACCCGGCTGAAAAAATAAGCCCCTTGTTTTTCCCAATCGATGGTGGGAAAGGTCTCGGCCAGGGTGGCCAACATTTGCGCCTCTACCCCATGCTGGCGAGCGGTGGTGTAACTCTCCACCACCAGGGCCTCCAAGCCTTTGATCATGATGCTGCGGCACATCTTAATGGCGCTGGCCACGCCCACGCTGTCGGCAGCGATGCTCGCTTGGCAACCCCAACTGATCAAATGGGGCAGCAAGTCTGGGGCATGCGCTCCGCCCAACAACATGGGCACAGCAATGCCGTACGGCGGCACCGAGGTCATCACACCGGCTTCCACATAACGCCCACCGGCGGCATCGATCAGATCGTGGCACTGCTGTTTGGTGCCTGGTGAGGCCGAATTCAAATCCAGAAAAAAAGCCCCCGGCCGAATGTGCGCGGCCACCGCCTGCGCCACCGCCAGCGTATTGGACGCCGTGACCGCCGATACCACCATGTCCACTTGCTGCGCCAACTCGGCGGCCGATGTGCAAGCGTGCACACCCGCTTGCTGGGCATGTTCAAGCATGGACGGGCCGCGTTGGGGCTCGGTAAAGCCCACATCCCACGTCCCGGTCCATGCGAGATGGGACTTGAGGCCTGCGGCAAAGGTTTTGCCCACCTCGCCGTAACCGACCACCCCCCAACGCTGCATGCCCATGCTCAAGCTCTTGAGGTGCTCATTGTTTTTCGATTTTGGCGCGGGCAATCACCTCTGCCCAGCGCCGAATATCGGCGTTCAAGAGGTCTGCGGCACCTTCGGGTGTGCTGCCTTGGGCGGTCACGTTGAGGTCGCTCAAGCGTTTTTTGACATCGGGCGCAGCAAGGATGGTTTGAATTTCGCGATTCAGTTTGACCACCACTTCACGCGGCGTTTTGGCTGGCACGGCCAGGCCGTTCCACGAGGCCACATTGAAATTGGCCAAGGTCCCGCCGGCTTCGCGCAGGACCGGCACATCGGGCAAACCGGGAAAGCGTTTGTCCCCCATCAAGGCCAGCGGCCGCAAGGCTTTGGATTGGATCTGCGGCATCAGCGGGCCCAGAATGTCGACCATCGCATCAATTTCACCCCCACGCAAGGCATTGATGACAGGCGGCGTGCCGTTGAAGGGCACGATTTGAATGCTCAAGCCGGCGGTGCTGGAAAACAACTCAGCGGCCAGGTTTTGGGTGGTGCCAATTTGCGGTGTACCCACATTGAGCTTGCCCGGGTTGGCACGGGCAAAAGCCAGCAATTCACCCATGGTTTTGAAACGGCCGGACTCTGACACAGCCAACACCAGATCAAAACTGGCCAATTTGGAGACCGGGCTGAAGTCCTTGATGGTGTCAAACGGCAAAGCCTTGAACAACGCAGCGCTCACTGCTGTGCCGCTGGAAATCAACATCAAGGTGTGCCCATCGGGCTCTGAGCGGGCCACTTGTTCGCCCGCCACCACGCCGCCCGCGCTGGCTTTGTTCTCGATCACCACCGATTGGCCCAAGGCTTCACTGAGCTTTTGGCCCACCGTTCGAGCGGTGATGTCGGCGGCTCCGCCCGCGGCATTGGGCACCACAATCTTGATGGCTTTGGTGGGGAAATTTTGCGCCCCCGCAGCCGAAACCCCAGCCAGGGTGCAAAAAGCAAGCAGCCACCCAAGGCCGTTGCGACGACCCAAACCGGACAAACTCATCATGAAAAGCTCCCCAAAAGCGCTGTGAACATCACGGCAAATGCAGTGGCCATGGACTATAACGCGGGACAGCACGGGCGGCGGAAACCCCGACCACATCGTCTAACATCTCCCACCTTCCAACGGAGTAACAACCATGACCTCATCCATCCTGCCCGCCCGATATGACCACGTGGGCAGCTTTTTGCGCCCCGAATACCTGTTGCAAGCCCGCGCCCAAAAAGCCAAGGGCGAGATCAGCGCCGAGCAACTGCGCGCCGTCGAAGACCAGGCCATCACCGAGATCGTGCGCTTTCAAGAGAGCGTGGGCCTCAAGGCCATCACCGATGGCGAGTTTCGCCGCACCTACTTTCACATCGACTTTTTGGACCAACTTGGCGGCGTGGCCACCGACATTCCGGTGTCGGTGCTCAACCCCGATGGCAGCCAAGAACCCGCACCACCGGCCATCCGGGTGGTGGGCAAAATCACCCACGACCAATGCATCCAAGGGGACGACTACCGCTACTTGAAGTCCCAGGTCAGCGCGGGCCACACCCCCAAGGTGACCATCCCCTCGCCCACCATGCTGCACTTTCGCGG
>RFNL01000449.1 GCA_009927195.1 Betaproteobacteria bacterium
CGGCAATTTTTGCAGCGCCAAGCGCGCAGCGGCGCGCTCTTCGTCCGAGTGCTTGGCGCTGCCAGCAATGGCCTTGAGCTCAGCGTATTTTTGGGCGTATTTGGCGACCAATTTGTCGCGCTTGAGTTCGCGTTCGATCAATGCTACTTTAGCCACGGTGTACCTCAGTTCTTGAACGGAAAGCGAAAACCGGTCAACAGTGCCTTGCACTCTTCATCGGTCTTGGCTGTCGTGGTGATGCTGATGTTGAGACCGCGCAAGGCATCCACCTTGTCGTACTCAATCTCAGGGAAGATGATTTGTTCTTTGACGCCGATGTTGTAGTTGCCTCGGCCATCAAAAGCGCGACCCGAGATACCCCGGAAGTCACGCACCCGGGGCAAAGCCACAGTGACAAAACGATCCAAAAACTCAAACATGCGCACCCCGCGCAAAGTGACCATGCAGCCAATCGCCTGGTCTTCGCGGATTTTGAAACCGGCAATGGCTTTTTTGGCCTTGGTGACCACAGGCTTTTGGCCCGCAATTTTGGTCAGGTCAGCCACGGCATGCTCCATGACTTTTTTGTCGGCCACTGCCTCACTCACACCCATGTTCAGGGTGATTTTGGTCAACCGCGGCACCTGCATGGGTGACTTGTAACCAAACTTGGCGATCAACTCAGGGACGAGTTTTTCTCTGTAGTGTTGTTGCAAACGTGCCATGGTCATGCCGCCTTGATCTCTTCGCCGCTGGATTTGAAGACGCGCACTTTGGTGCCGTCGGCCAACAATTTAATGCCCACTCGATCGGCCTTGCCGGTGGCGGCGTTGTAAATGGCCACATTGGACTGGTGGATCGACATGGGTTTCTCCACGATGCCGCCGGTCGTTCCCGCCATGGGGTTGGGCTTGGTGTGCTTTTTGACGAGGTTGATGCCCTCAACCAATAAACGGGACGCGTCGGTGCGCATTGCAACCTTGCCGCGCTTGCCTTTGTCGCGGCCCGTGATGACGATGACCTCGTCGCCTTTGCGAATTTTGTTCATGGCTTTACCCTCAAAGAACTTCAGGCGCCAAGGACACGATCTTCATGAAGCGCTCGGTGCGCAATTCGCGCGTCACCGGGCCAAAGATGCGGGTGCCAATCGGCTCCAACTTGGCGTTGAGCAACACCGCTGCGTTGCCATCGAACTTGACAAGTGAGCCATCACTGCGGCGAATGCCTTTGGCTGTGCGAACAACCACTGCGCTGTAGATCTCGCCTTTTTTGACGCGACCGCGCGGAGCAGCCTCTTTGATGCTCACC
>RFNL01000403.1 GCA_009927195.1 Betaproteobacteria bacterium
TTTTGCAGTCATGTATTTTGGCACAAATAGATGTGTGAAAGATTCACAAAGTGGCTTCATGACCCCAAGGCATTGTTGTTTTGGGCAGATGCAGAATTTTTCCAAACGGCTTTTTCAAGATGCTTTAGCAACTTGGCCCATGACAAGGTTGTGAAGATGGATCTCTTGGTCGCTGGCAAGAATCACAGGCAAATCAAACTGAGACAAGTCAATGTCAGCCATCTCTTGCTGCCTGGAGTCAGCCGTCTCCTCTTGTATCAGCAAAGCGTTTTGACCTCTTGTCAAACAAATATAAACATCTGCCAACAGTTCTGCATCCAACAATGCCCCATGCAGTGTGCGTGAAGCATTGTCAACACCGAGTCGATCGCACAATGCATCCAACGAATTACGCTTACCTGGGTACATTTCTTTGGCCATGGAAAGGGTATCGGTAATACCACTGATGTAACCGGTCAATGCTCCCAAATTGACTCGATCCAATTCTTTGTTCAAGAAGCCCACATCAAAAGCAGCGTTGTGGATGATGAGTTCAGCGCCCGATATGTAGTCCAGGAAGTCAGTTGCAATGGCTTCAAATTTGGGCTTGTCCCGCAAAAACTCATTGCTGATGCCATGCACCTTCAGAGCATCTTCATGGCTGTCTCTTTCAGGATTGAGATAGTGATGAAAGTGATTACCCGTGATTTTTCGATTGATCAATTCGACACAACCAATTTCAATGATGCGGTCACCGTTTTCAGCCGATAAACCAGTGGTCTCAGTATCCAAAACAATTTGCCGCATTCAATGATTCTCTTTGGCGTGGTTGATGGAGTACTTGGGAATTTCAATGACCAAATCTTTTTGGGCAACGATGGCTTGGCAACTCAAGCGAGAATTGGGATGCAGACCCCAGGCTCTGTCGAGCAGGTCTTCTTCAGTCTCTTCCATTGGGTTCAAGCTTGAAAAACCCTCTTGAACAATCACGTGGCAGGTTGTGCAAGCGCAACTCATGTCGCATGCATGCTCGATTTGTATATTGTTTTCAAGCAATGTTTCACAAATGGTGTTTCCAACAGGCGCTTGAAGGTGTGCGCCCTTGGGGCAGTATTCGGCATGGGGCAATATGGTGATGGTGGGCATCAAAGACTTTCTACGTTTTTGCCAGCCAAGGCCTGCTGTATGCCGCGGTTCATGCGCTCAGCGGCAAATGCCTCTGTACCCTTGGCCAGCGCCAGGGTAGCTGCCTCGATGACGGATGGATTACTCAAAGCCTGCGCTGCACTCAGGTCTTGCAAAAGTTTTTCTATCGACTGGCGATGATGGTCTTCCAACCAATGGCCATCGGCATCAAGCGCACTTCGGGTTGCCAAATAAGTTCGACTGGCATCGAGTTTGGCCTCGGCCAATGCGCGGGCAGCCATATCCTGTTGAGCGGTGGCAAAACCTTCTTGAAGCATTCGCGCAATTTCTTCGTCACCCAAGCCATAACTGGGCTTTACATCGATTTGAGCCTGAACCCCACTGATCATTTCTTGCGCGCTCACCCGTAACAATCCATCAGCATCCACGGTAAATGTCACGCGGATACGCGCAGCCCCAGCCACCATGGGGGGAATTCCACGTAATTCAAAGCGGGCCAAGCTTCGGCAATCAGCCACCAAGTCACGCTCGCCTTGCACCACATGCAAGGCCAACGCCGTTTGTCCATCTTGATAGGTGGTGAAATCTTGTGCCATCGCCGTCGGGATGGGCTGATTGCGCGGAACAATTCGTTCAACCAATCCCCCCATGGTCTCAATGCCCAAAGACAAGGGGATGACATCCAACAACAATAAATCACCATTGGGGTTGTTGCCGGCCAATTGATTGGCCTGGAGTGCCGCGCCCAGAGCAACCACCTCATCCGGATTGAGGTTATTCAAAGGTGGTTTTTGAAAGAAATCTTCAACCGCAGCTTGAATTTGGGGCATACGCGTCGATCCGCCCACCATGACAACTCCTTGGACGGCATCTTTATCCAAGCCCGCATCGCGCAAAACTTTACGCACAGCAAGCATGGTCTGATCGGTCAAAGGTTTGGTCCATTGATGAAAGTCACAACGATTAACTACCGTGTTGATGCTTCCCACCGACAAGGTCACTGAAAAAATACCCTCTGTGACTTCGGAGAGCGACTCCTTGCATGCTCGCGCAACTGCCTGCATTCGCGCGATGTCTTCTGGTTGGGTGACTTTCAAGCCTGCTTTTGCCAACACAGCATCCATTAAAGCTCGATCGTAGTCGTCACCACCCAATGCGGAGTTTCCTCCAGTGGCCATTACCTCAAACACGCCCGCTTGCAAACGCAATATCGAAACATCAAAAGTTCCTCCACCCAAGTCGTAAACAGCGAAGATACCTTCGCTGCCCTGATCCAATCCGTATGCAATAGCCGCTGCCGTGGGCTCATTGATCAATCGCAGCACATGTATACCCGCCAACTGGGCTGCATCTTTGGTGGCCTGCCTTTGGGCATCGTCAAAATAAGCAGGTACTGTGATCACTGCACCAAACAATTCGTCATCAAAGCTGTCTTCTGCGCGGTACCGCAGGGCGGCCAAAATTTCGGCGCTGATCTCGACTGGTGATTTCAAACCATCCACCGTTTGAATTTGAACCATTCCAGCCGAATTTTCAAATTGGTATGGCAAGTGGGCGTGCTTTTGAATGTCCTCTAGCCCCCGACCCATGAAACGCTTGAACGAAGAGATCGTATTGGTGGCATCAGTCACCTGATGCGCTTTAGCCAAATGGCCTATTTGCCGTTTACCCTCCTTGAGGTATCGGACCACCGAGGGCAAGACCACGCGGCCCTCTTCGTCTGGCAAACATTCCACCACGCCATGACGGACGGCAGCCACCAGTGAATGGGTGGTTCCCAGATCGATCCCAACCGCAATTCTTCTTTGGTGAGGGGCTGGCGCTTGTCCGGGCTCGGAAATTTGTAATAGGGCCATGGGTGAAACTTGATTTATGCCCGGTCTAATTGATCGATTCGCAACATGACCGCTTGAATGAAACGCTCTACAAACATCAAGGCGCGTACCTTTTGGGCGGCAAGTTCCAAATCGTTTTGCACATCTAGGATTTGTTCGAGTTCTGTCAGCAAGGCATTTTTTATCATCCTGACATCACGCAACAAATCCTCTGTTTGAACTGAAGTTACTGCATCATCCAATGTCTCACGCCATTCCATTTGCTGCAGTAAAAATTCGCGGGGCATCTCGGTGTTTGTTTCGGCGTCGATGGATTGGCCCTTCAACTCGCACAGATAGGCAGCACGCTTGATTGGATTTTTCAACCGTTGATATGCCTCGTTGAGCCGAACTGACCATTGCATGGACAAACGCTGAGCCGTTTGATTGGATTGCACATGCACATCGGGATGCGCATGCTTTTGCAAGGCTTTCCAACTCTGCTCCAAAATTTTCTCTTCGAGTTTGAAGCGTTCAGGGAGTTGAAAAATTTCGAAGTCATTCGCAGCCAAGCTCAGGGCCTGTGGCGGGCGGTCCTCACTCACCTCAAACTCGGAAGGATTCGCCGCAGCCGCAACGATCACGCTCGTTGGGATTATTGAATTTAAAGCCCTCGTTTAGGCCTTCACGCACAAAATCGAGTTCTGTGCCATCGATGTAGGCCAGGCTCTTGGGATCAATCAAAATTTTGACGCCATGTGCCTCGAAAACAATATCTTCAGGGACCAAATCATCCACATATTCCAATTTGTAAGCCAAACCCGAGCATCCCGTTGTTTTGACGCCCAATCGAACCCCCACACCTTTTCCACGCTTGGACAAATAACGGCTGACGTGCCGAGCAGCAGCAGGTGTTAAAGATACAGCCATGGTGAGTCAAGCAACGCTGAGATGCTTTTTCTTGTAATCTTCAACCGCAGCCTTGATGGCGTCTTCGGCCAAGATAGAGCAATGAATTTTCACAGGCGGAAGTGATAACTCTTGAGCGATTTCACTGTTCTTAAGGGAAGCAGCTTGGTCCAATGTTTTGCCTTTGACCCATTCAGTGACCAATGAAGACGAGGCGATGGCAGAGCCACACCCATAAGTTTTAAATCGCGCATCTTCAATCACGCCTGTTTGCGGATTGACTTTGATTTGCAATTTCATGACATCCCCACATGCGGGGGCACCCACCATTCCAGTTCCAACCGTGTCATCTCCTTTTTCAAAAGAGCCAACATTGCGTGGATTTTCGTAATGGTCAATCACTTTGTCGCTGTAAGCCATGTTCTGTTCCTGGACAAGTTTTAGTGGGCGGCCCACTGGATGGTAGAAATGTCAATGCCTTCTTGGTGCATTTCCCACAAGGGACTGAGTTCACGCAGTTTGTTGACATTGAATTTGATGGTTTCAATGGCGTAATCAATTTCCTCAACCGTGGTGTAACGCCCAATCGTGATGCGCAAACTGCTGTGCGCTAACTCGTCACTGCGCCCCAAGGCACGCAACACATAGCTGGGCTCCAAACTGGCCGAAGTGCAAGCAGAACCTGAGGAAACGGCAAGCCCTTTGATGCCCATGATGAGCGACTCGCCCTCGACAAAATTAAAACTGATGTTGAGGTTGTGGGGAACTCGTTGGCTCAAGTGCCCATTGACGAAAACCTGTTCCAACCCTTGCAAACCAGTCAGCAACCTTTGATGCAGTGCTTGCGCTTTTTTCAAGTCTTGGGCCATTTCCAACTTGGCCAATCTGAAAGCCTCGCCCATGCCCACGCATTGATGGGTAGGCAAGGTGCCACTGCGCATTCCGCGCTCGTGTCCACCCCCATGGATTTGAGCCTCTAACCTCACTCGGGGTTTGCGTCGCACATACAAAGCCCCAATACCTTTGGGACCATAGGTTTTGTGAGAAGCCAAGCTCATCAGATCCACAGGCAAATCTTGTACATTGATCTCCACTTTTCCAGTGGCTTGGGCAGCATCCACATGAAAAACGATGCCCTTTTCACGACATAAACGCCCAATGGCCGCAATGTCTTGAATGACACCAATTTCGTTGTTGACGAACATGACACTGATCAGAATGGTTTGCGGCCTGATGGCTTCTTGCAGCGCCGCCATGCTCAGCAAACCGTCTTCTTGAACATCCAAGTAGGTGACTTCGAAGCCTTGTCGCTCCAAATCACGCATGGTGTCCAAAACTGCCTTGTGCTCGGTTTTGACGGTGATTAGATGTTTCCCGCGCGAATGGTAAAAATGCGCGGCACCTTTGATGGCCAGGTTATTGGATTCAGTCGCACCAGAGGTCCATACAATCTCGCGTGAGTCTGCGCCAATCAAATCGGCCACATCATTTCGCGCTTTTTCAACAGCCTCTTCGGCCTCCCAGCCCCAGGCATGACTGCGGGACGCCGGGTTACCGAAGTGTTCTCGCAACCATGGAATCATGGCATCGACCACGCGCGGGTCCACCGGAGTGGTTGCGCCATAGTCCATGTAAACGGGGAAGTGTGGGGTTGAGTCCATCGGTATTTGCTCGGTCCAGGCTTTGTGATGGTTCAATCAGCTTTTGGCAAAGGCATTGCCCAAGGCAAAAACCGAATTGGGGGCGTTGACCCGCAATGGCTTGACCACAGGGGTGCTGGAAATGGCACGCTTGATCATGGGCTTGGACTCAATTTGAACGCCCTTGGACAATTGGTCATCCACCAATTTTTGCAAGGTGACTGAGTCCAAAAATTCGACCATGCGTTGGTTCAAACTGGTCCACAAATCATGGGTCATGCAGCGACCGGTTTCACCCAAACAATTTTCTTTACCGCCGCAGTGGGTGGCATCGATCGGTTCATCGACGGAGACAATGATGTCCGCGACGGTGATTTCAGTGGCCTTTCGACCCAGGGTATACCCACCCCCAGGACCGCGGGTGGACTCCACCAATTCATTTCGGCGAAGTTTCCCAAACAATTGCTCTAAATAGGACAAAGAAATCTGTTGCCGCTGGCTGATGGCGGCCAAAGTCACAGGCCCGTTGTTCTGGCGCAAGGCCAAATCAATCATGGCAGTCACAGCAAAACGACCTTTGGTGGTAAGACGCATGGAGGGCTCCTTGGGGCTATGTCGACTAAACAAGTCAACTATAACACATACCCAAATAAAACACTCAAGTAATAGGCCCAAAGACAGTAATGTCTTAGACAAATACGAGGGGAAATGGGTCTCGACCACTGGCCCCCAATATTTGTTCACGCAACCGAGCCAATTGATCACGAACTCTGGCCGCGTCCTCAAATTGCAGATTTTTGGCGTGCTCCAACATGAGTTTTTCAAGCCGTTTGATCTCTTTGGCCAAGTCTTTTTCGCCCAGGTCGACCACTTGGGCCCGAATCAACTCTTCCCTTTCAGCGGCTTTGGATGCTTTTTCACTGTGCACGCCATCAATGAGGTCTCGCACTTGTTTGAACACCCCCTTGGGTGTGATGCCGGCGGCAGCATTGGTGGCAATTTGTTTGACGCGCCGCCGCTCGGTTTCACCGATCGCCTTTTTCATTGATTCGGTCATCGCGTCGGCATACAAAATGGCGCGTCCGTTGATGTTGCGCGCGGCACGACCGATGGTTTGAATCAGACTGCGCTCGGAACGCAAAAAACCTTCTTTGTCAGCATCCATAATGGCCACCAGTGACACTTCAGGCAAGTCGATGCCCTCGCGAAGCAAATTGATGCCAACCAAGACATCAAATGCGCCCAAGCGCAAGTCACGCAAAATCTCAACTCGCTCTACCGTATCAATGTCACTGTGCAAGTAGCGCACCTTGACCCCGTTGTCACTCAGATAATCGGTCAACTGCTCAGCCATTCGTTTGGTCAAGGTGGTGATCAGCACCCGCTCCTGGTGCTCAACCCGCAACCTGATTTCTTGCAAAACATCATCGACTTGATGGGTTGCAGGTCGCACCTCTACCGCTGGGTCCACCAATCCAGTGGGTCGCACCAATTGCTCCACAACTCTTCCAGAATGGTCTTTTTCGTACTGCGCCGGGGTGGCAGAGACAAAAATCACCTGCCGCATGCGCTTTTCAAACTCTTCCAACTTCAAAGGCCGGTTATCCAGCGCGCTGGGCAGTCTGAAACCGTACTCCACCAAAGTGGTTTTACGCGATCGGTCGCCGTTGTACATGCCACCAAGTTGGCCCATAAGGACATGGCTCTCATCCATAAACATCAATGCGTCCTTGGGCATGTAATCGGTCAAGGTGCTGGGCGGGTCTCCCGGTTTGGCGCCTGATAGGTGTCGCGTGTAGTTTTCAATGCCTTTGCAATGCCCCACTTCCGCGAGCATTTCCAAGTCAAAACGGGTTCTTTGTTCCAATCGTTGGGCCTCCACTAACTTGCCCATGGCTACCAACTCACTCAATCTTTGCGTCAATTCCAACTTGATCGTTTCAATGGCCGACAAAACCTTGTCTCGTGGTGTCACGTAATGGCTTGACGGATAAACCGTAAAACGAGCAATCGCTTGGCGCACCCTTCCTGTCAATGGATCGAGTAACTCCAAACTTTCAATTTCATCATCGAACAATGAAATACGCAGGGCCAATTCACTGTGCTCGGCTGGGAATACATCGATGGTTTCGCCCCTGACCCGAAAGCGTCCGCGCGCGAACTCCATGTCATTGCGCTCGTATTGCATCCGAACCAGTTGGGCAATAACCTCGCGCTGACCCAATTTATCACCTGCTCGCAAAGTCATTACCATGCGGTGATAACTCTCTGGTTCACCAATGCCATAGATGGCGGAGACCGTGGCCACCACAATCACATCACGGCGTTCCAGGATACTTTTGGTGCAACTCAATCGCAATTGTTCAATATGCTCATTGATGGCGCTGTCTTTTTCAATGAACAGATCACGCTGAGGCACATAGGCCTCGGGTTGGTAATAGTCGTAGTAACTGACAAAATATTCCACGGCATTGCGTGGAAAAAATTCTCTGAACTCAGCATAAAGTTGTGCTGCCAGGGTTTTGTTTGGCGCAAAAACAATGGCCGGTCGGCCTATTCGCGCGATGACATTGGCCATGGTGAAGGTCTTGCCGGAGCCCGTCACGCCCAACAGAGTTTGAAAGACTTCGCCATCCCGGACGCCCTCCACCAATTCATCAATGGCTTGAGGCTGATCGCCGGCCGGGGGGTAAGGCTGAAATAGCTCGAATGCAGACCCTTCAAACCGAACAAAATTACCTGATTCAATAGCAGGCTCTGTCGTCTCAATGTCTGTGTCATTGGCAATGGTCATGGGACGTTAAAATTAGAATCAAATGGCATAGCCTACAACAGGTTGTGCCAACCACCTCTTTCACCCCTGCAAGGACTTCTCATGTCGATGTTTTCCGCCGTCGAAATGGCACCCCGCGACCCGATTTTGGGATTGAATGAGCAATTTTCACTCGACACCAATCCCCAAAAAGTCAATCTGGGTGTGGGCGTTTATTACGATGAACACGGAAAACTACCCTTGCTGACCTGCGTCCAAAAGGCTGAACAAGCCATGATGGACAAACCCTCTGCCAGAGGATATTTGCCCATCGACGGTATCGCCGCCTACGACGCGGCCGTCCAAACCTTGGTCTTTGGCGCAGATTCGCCATCGGTCAATGCCAAGCAAGTAGCGACTGTTCAATGCTTGGGTGGCACGGGCGGGCTCAAAGTGGGGGCTGATTTCCTGAAACGACTGAGTCCAAAAGCCAAGGTTTTGATCAGCGACCCCAGTTGGGAAAACCATCGGGCGTTGTTCACGCAGGCCGGTTTTGTGGTTGAAGCCTACCCCTACTACGATGCCAAGGCTTTGGGCGTGGATTTCCATCTAATGCTGGCGACCTTGGGCAACGCAGAGCCAGGCACCATTGTGGTTTTGCATGCCTGCTGTCACAACCCCACCGGATACGACATCACACCCAACCAATGGAATGAAGTCGTGTCGGTGGTGAAAGCCAAAAATTTGACTGCATTTTTAGATATGGCCTATCAGGGTTTTGGACATGGCATTGCAGAAGACGGGGAAGTGATTGATAAATTTGTGAAAGCTGGCCTGAGCTTTTTGGTGGCCACCTCGTTCTCCAAAAGTTTCAGCCTTTATGGCGAACGCGTCGGGGCGCTTTCTGTGCATTGTGAGTCGGCCGAAGAAGCCGCAAAGGTTCTTTCGCAGTTGAAGATTGCCATCAGAACCAATTACTCCAATCCTCCGATTCATGGCGGATCGGTGGTGGCAGCCGTCTTGAACAACCCCGAGTGGCGCCAAATTTGGGAAACGGAATTGGCCGAAATGCGGGTTCGCATCAAGGCCATGCGGCATAAATTGGTCGATGGGCTGAAATCTGCTGGGGTTCAACGCGACATGGGCTTCATCACCGAGCAAATTGGCATGTTCAGCTATTCCGGCTTGACCAAAGAGCAGATGGTCCGCTTGCGCCAAGAATTTGGGGTTTACGGAACAGACTCGGGGCGCATGTGTGTGGCAGCCCTCAATAGCAACAACATAGACTATGTTTGTGACAGTATTGCAAAAGTAATTTGAAGTTCTTGAGCTTTTTCATGGGGTCAATTTTGGTGCGTGCACCTCAGTTTTTCCAATAAATCACTGCTATATTGGCTGGCATCAAGAAGGATAAACATGCTCTATCAAATTTACGAAGCACAGCGTTCCTTGATTGAACCATTTGCGGACTTTGCACAAGCCGCCGCCAAGGCTTACAGCAACCCCATGTCGCTGATGGGCCAAAGTCCGATTTCGCAGCGCATTTCAGCCACCTACGATCTGATCTATCGGCTTGGCAAAGATTATGTCAAACCGGAATTCGGCATCACCACAGTGCATGTGGAAGGTCGTGAAATAGCCATTCATGAGCGCATTGAGCTCACCAAGCCTTTTTGCGAACTGAGACGATTCAAGCGCTTTTGCGATGATCCCGCCACACTTGGCCGCCTCAAATCCCAGCCTGCGGTTTTGATTGTTGCCCCTTTATCCGGCCATTACGCTACTTTGCTGCGCGATACCGTGCGCCAAATGCTGGCTGACCACAAGGTGTACATCACCGACTGGAAAAATGCGCGCATGGTGCCATTGACAGACGGCGAATTTCATCTGGATGACTATGTCAACTACGTTCAGGAATTCATCCGTCACTTGCAAAAGAAATATGGTTACTGCCATGTCATCAGCGTTTGTCAACCGACCGTGCCTGTTTTGGCCGCCGTTTCCTTGATGGCTTCCCGCGGTGAACCCTTACCCAGATCTATGACCATGATGGGTGGGCCCATTGACGCCAGAAAGTCGCCCACGGCGGTCAACAATTTGGCCATCAACAAAAGCTTGGAATGGTTCGAAAATAATGTGATTTTTCGGGTCCCACAAAATTTCCCGGGTGCAGGGCGACGTGTATATCCAGGTTTTTTGCAACACACCGGTTTCGTGGCGATGAATCCCGATCGGCATTTGAAGAGCCATTACGACTACTTTAAAGACCTGATCAAAGGCGACAACTCCCACGCAGAATCCCATCGACAGTTTTATGATGAGTACAACGCAGTGCTCGACATGGATGCAGACTATTATTTGGAGACGATCAAAACCGTATTCCAAGACTTTGCGTTGGTGCGTGGCACATGGGACGTGTGCAACCCGGATGGCGAGTTCGAACGCGTTCGGCCGCAAGACATTCAGGAATGCAGTCTTTTGACCGTTGAAGGCGAACTGGACGATATCTCGGGTTCAGGTCAAACCAAAGCCGCTCATCAACTGTGCAAAGGGATTTTGCCCAGCAAGCATGAACATTTGGAAGTACCAGGCGCGGGTCACTATGGCATTTTCAGCGGCAGGCGCTGGCGCGAAATCGTTTACCCTCAGGTGCGTGAATTCATTTTGGCCAATCACACAGCAGCACAAAAGCAAACCAATGCGGCTTCCAGGACGGTTGCAGTGAAGAAGGGTAAGGCCGCTCGGCAAATACCGTGAATTTGAGCGAGCTTTTGCTGGCAGTTCTGCCTCAAACCCAATGCACACGCTGCAACTACCCAGATTGCGCCCAATACGCTCAAGCCATAGCCAGTGGTGAGGCCAACATCAACCAATGCCCCCCCGGTGGCCAACAAGGAATTGCCCGATTGGCCGAAATCACGGGTCAAGTTGAAATCGACTTAAACCCTTTGAACGGCGTCGAATCACCTCGCCATATTGCGTGGATTGATGAAAACTGGTGCATAGGTTGCACCTTGTGCATCGATGCTTGCCCTACCGATGCCATTTTCGGCAGCAACAAACGGATGCATACCGTGATGGAAAACCATTGCACCGGGTGTGAACTTTGTTTGCCAGTCTGTCCTGTTGACTGCATTGAAATGGAAAACATTTCTGGCCATCTGACTGGTTGGCAGGCGTGGAGTCCAAAGCAAGCCCAAAACGCGCGCCATCGTTATGGGCAACACCAACAACGCCTTGCGATGAAAAAAACATCGCGGTTGGAGCGCTCAGTTGACAAGTCGGAAAGCAAACTCAAAGACATCGCTGGTTCGACCCATTCTGACCCCAGCGATCAACCTGAGAAAGAGCGCAAACGTGCGATTGTGCAAGCCGCACTCATGCGTGCCCATTCATTGCTCCAGAAAAGCTAACCCGCTTGAAATTCACTCTACCTTCGCACCAGACGCTTTGACCACAGCGGCGGCATTTTCCCAATCTGCCCGCAATATGGCGGCAAATTCCTCAGGACTGGTCGTCAATGCCTCCAGACCAACGCGCTGCAATCGTTCTTGCACCACCGGGTCGGCAATGACTTTTTGAAAAGCAGTGTTGATCTTGTCCACCTCGAGCTTGGGCATGCCCGCTGGCCCCAGTAACCCAAACCAAGAGTCAAACCTAAAGCCACTCAAACCAGATTCTGTGACCGTGGGTAAATCGGGTAAAAACTTAGACCTTTTGGCGCCGGTATAGGCCAATAATTTGATCCGTGGGTCTTGTCGAAACCCCACCAAGCCGATGGTTGCACCCGTCACTCCCTGCACCCGATCGGCCAACACTTCGTTGACCGCATCGCCCGTTGATTTCATGGGTATGTGTTGCATCTCCAACCCCGCTCGGGTTAAAAAAGAAGCCATCCCCAAGTGGGTTGCACTGCCATTTCCAGCTGAAGCGTAATTGAGTTGCTTGGGCTTGCCCTTGACCATGCGGATGTAGTCAGCCAAATTGGACACCCCCATGCTTGAAGGTGCGGCAATCACATAACCTGAATATCCCAGCAATGAGACAGGGGTGAAATCTTTGATGGGATCGTAGGGTAATTTGGCATACATGTGGCCAGCCAAGGTGTGGCTGGCTGCAGCCATGACCAAGGTATTTCCATCCGGCGCCGCCTTGGCCACCACTGCGGTTCCAATGGTTCCCCCCGCACCAGCGCGGTTGTCGATGACCACACTGGCACCCAAGGCTTGCCCGAGTTCGTTGCTGAATGTGCGTGCGACCGTGTCTTGTACGGCACCAGGACCAAAAGGCACCACAATGCGAATCACGCGTTGTGACCAGGCTGATGGGTGCAGGCCAAGCAAAAGCAAGGCAGTTGACAAAAAAAGATGAGGCCGAATGAATTTCATAAACTGCTTTCAGTTTGGGCAAGCCAGCGCTTTGCCAATGTTGAAAAATAAGTTGCGCCGACTGGCAAGATTGCATCGTTGAAATCGTAGGATGTGCTGTGGATCAAGCATGTGCCTGCACCGTGGCCGGGCATTCGGTGGTCGCCCTCACCATTGCCAATGAATGCATAGCAACCCGGTTTGGCCTTCAACATGTGGGCGAAGTCTTCTGCGCTCATCACAGCGGCGTGGTTTTCGTTCACCTTGTGATCACCCACCACTTCACGCATCACGTTCGCTGCAAATTGAGCTTCTTTGACATGATTGACCACGGGCGGTGAGGCGCGCACAAAACTTATCTCAGCAGTACAACCATGCGCTTGGGCAATGCCATGCGCCAACTTTCGCAGGCCGTCTTCGATCAAATCGGTCACACTATCTGAAAAAGTTCGCACGGTTCCGCCGACCCAAGACTGATCGGGTATGACATTGGGTGCAGATGAGCCTTGTATTTGCGTGACCGCCAAAAGTGCACGTTCGCGTGAATCCACTACTTTGTGAATAAGTGTTTGCAATTGCTGAGCCAGCACCAAAGTGGGCGCAACCGGGTCAACGCCAGTGTGCGGCAATGAAGCATGCGTGCCCCTGCCATTCATCCAAACCCGCCAAGTGTTGCTGGAGGCCATCATCGCGCCATGATTGAGGGCAAACGAACCCACTTGACCAATCGAAAAATTATGCAAGGCAAATACTGCGTCGCAAGGAAAGCGGTCAAACAACCCTTCTTCGATCATTTTTTTCGCCCCCGCTTTGCCCATCTCTTCAGCGGGCTGAAAGATGAAATTGACGGTCCCAGGAAAGTCGCGGTGCCTGGACAAGTGCCAAGCAGCGGCAAGCAGCATGGTTGTGTGGCCATCGTGGCCGCACGCATGCATGCGGCCAGCGTTGACCGAACGGTGCGGGAAATGATTTTCTTCTTGCAAAGGCAATGCGTCGAGGTCTGCTCGCAAACCAATGCTTCGTTGACCGGTCAAATTCCCCCTCAATACGCCCACCACGCCCGTGCTCGCCACGCCAGTATGCACCTCTATCCCCCAAAGACGCAATTTCTCGGCCACCAGTGCCGATGTGCGATGTTCTTCAAACCCCAGTTCAGGGTGGGCATGTATATCTCTTCGCAATGCAACGAAATCTTTCATCTCATCAAAGTCATCCAGAAGAACCATATCAGCCATCTTTCTCAGGGCGCCATTGCGGCAAAAGCGTTAATCACCTCTGGCGGGGCTTGAACCAATTCAATCAGCACACCTTCGCCGGAGATAGGAAAATGATCGTTTGACTTGGGGTGCAGAAAACAAATGTCAAAACCCGCCGCACCCTTGCGTATCCCTCCAGGTGCGAAACGCACACCTTTGGCGGTCAACCAATCCACCGCCTCAGGCAGATGATCGATCCACAGCCCCACATGGTTGAGCGGAGTCGAGTGAACCGCAGGTTTTTTATCAGGGTCCAACGGTTGCATCAAATCCACCTCCACTTTGAAAGGCCCTGCGCCCATGGCACAAATGTCTTCGTCGACATTTTCCCGCTCGCTTTTGAAGGTGCCAGTGATCTCCAAACCCAGCATGTTCACCCACAGTTGCTGGAGTTTGTTTTTATCAGTCCCCCCAATGGCGATTTGCTGAATGCCCAAAACCTTGAAAGGCCGATCCACCGTGGTGCTCATGATTCAAACTCCACAATGACCTGATCAACAGTCAATGACTCGCCATTTTGAGCGACCACGCTTTTGACCACTGCGTCTTGGGTGGCAAACAACACATTCTCCATTTTCATGGCTTCAATCACCGCCAACCGCTCTCCGGCCAAAACTTTCTGTCCCGGCTTGACCGCCACTTCCACCAATAAGCCTGGCATGGGTGACAGGACAAATCGGCTCAAGTCTGGTGGCGCTTTGAAAGGCATCAGGCGATGCAACTCAGCCATGCGGGGTGAGATGACCAAAGCTTCAATGCTGGTGCCGTTGTGCTGGATTTTCAGCCCCAATGGGTTTTGGGCAGAGCCTCGCTCGACTTGCGCAATGAATGATTGTCCGTTGACCGTTCCTTGGATGGCCACGTCGTTCAAGCGTGAATGGCTTTCAATGGCGTAATTTTTACCATTCACCTTGATCATAGCGGTGTCATGCCGCCCGCCGGAGTCATCAACTGTTACCTGGGTGTGGGTGTGTTGACCCTTGGCCGACAAGGTGATCACGGTGTAGCTCTGACCCACCTTTACGTCATATCCAGGCAATTGACCGCTCAAACCAGCAGCCCTTTCACGAGATTTTCGCCGCACAAAGGAGGCCAACGCAATGAGGAAATCTGCATCCTGGTGGGGAACGTCTTCGGCGCGAAAACCACTGGCATAGTGCTCGGCGATAAAACCCGTGTTGAATTGTCCAGACAAGAAACCTGGATGCGCCAACAAGGCAGCCTGGAAAGGAATGTTTGAACTGACACCCCTGATCACAAATCCATTGAGCGCATCCTGCATCTTGGCAATGGCTTCTTGTCTATCACGCCCATGAACGATCAGCTTGGCGATCATGGAGTCGTAAAACATGGGGATTTCTCCACCCTCTTGGACACCTGTGTCCACCCTGATGCCCATCAGTTTTTCTGTATTGGACTGAAACATGGTTTGCTCAGGGGGTTGGAAGCGAACCAATCGACCGGTTGAAGGCAAAAAATTTCGAAATGGATCTTCCGCATTGATTCGACATTCAATGGCCCACCCATTTCGCTGCACTTGTGATTGGGTCAATGTCAGTTGTTCTCCCGATGCGATGCGAATCATCCACTCAACCAAGTCCAAGCCGGTGATGCATTCGGTCACCGGGTGCTCGACTTGCAATCGGGTGTTCATTTCAAGAAAGTAAAAGCTTTGGTCTTTGCCAACCACAAACTCCACCGTACCCGCGCTCTGGTAATTGACCGCCTTGGCCAAAGCCACCGCTTGTGCACCCATGGCCGCACGGGTTTCATCGCTGATGAACGGAGAAGGTGCCTCTTCAATCACTTTCTGATGTCGCCGCTGGATAGAGCATTCCCGCTCATTGAGAAATATCACGTGGCCGTGCCCGTCTGCCAAGACTTGAATTTCAATGTGCCTGGGCTCTTCAACAAATTTCTCCATAAATACCCGGTCGTCGCCAAAACTATTGCGGGCCTCGTTGCGACAGGAAGTAAAGCCTTCCATGGCTTCTTGATCACTGAAGGCCACCCGAAGTCCTTTTCCGCCACCACCGGCTGAAGCCTTGATCATCACCGGATAGCCGATGCCTTGCGCAATCTTCACCGCCTCTTGGGCGCTTTGAATGACTTCGTTGTGCCCGGGTATGGTGTTGACTTGGGCTTTTTGGGCCAACTTCTTGGAAGCGATTTTGTCTCCCATGGCTGCAATGGCCTGGTGCTTGGGCCCAATGAAGACCAAGCCCTCTTCTTCGCAACGCTTGGCAAAAGCCTCGTTTTCACTGAGAAAACCATAGCCGGGATGAACGGCTTGAGCCCCAGTGGCATGGGCAGCGGCAATGATTTTTTCTGCGACCAAATAGGACTCTCGAGAAGACGCTGGGCCGATCAAGACCGATTCATCCGCCATCTCAACATGTCTGGCCTCTTTGTCGGCCTCGGAATAAACGGCCACCGTTTGAATGCCCATTTTTCGGGCAGTGGCGATGATGCGGCAAGCAATCTCACCCCGGTTGGCAATCAAGATTTTGTTGAACATTTTTTCTCCTGGCTTTACAGCGGTATGTTGCCGTGCTTGCGCCATGGATTTTCGACTTGTTTGTCTTTGAGCATGACCAGTGAGCGACAGATTCTTTTGCGTGTTTCATGGGGTTGAATCACATCGTCGATGAACCCACGCGCACCAGCGACAAATGGATTGGCAAAACGTGCTTTGTATTCGACTTCGCGATTGGCCAGTTTGACGGGATCGCCTTTGTCTTCGCGAAAGATGATTTCAACCGCACCCTTGGCACCCATGACCGCAATTTCCGCATTGGGCCAGGCAAAATTCACATCACCACGCAGGTGTTTGGACGACATCACGTCATAGGCGCCGCCATAAGCCTTGCGTGTGATTACCGTGATCTTGGGCACCGTGCACTCAGCATATGCGTACAGCAGTTTGGCACCATGTTTAATGATGCCACCAAACTCTTGGCTGGTGCCAGGCATGAATCCTGGCACGTCCACAAATGTGAGCACAGGAATGTTGAATGCGTCGCAAAACCGAACAAATCGCGCTGCTTTGATGGCGCTTTTGATGTCCAGACAGCCCGCCAACACCAAGGGTTGATTGGCCACAATGCCAACGGTTTGTCCATCCATTCGCGCAAACCCAATCAAAATGTTTTTGGCATATTCAGGTTGCAACTCAAAGAAATCGCCGTCATCCACGGTTTTCAGAATTAACTCTTTCATGTCGTAGGGTTTATTGGGATTGGCTGGCACCAAGGTATTGAGGCTCAGATCCATTCGGTCGGTAGGATCGCCGCTTTTGCGAACGGGTGATTTTTCTCGGTTGCTCAAAGGTAAGTAGTTGTAGAGACGGCGCAGCATCAACAAGGCTTCGACATCATTGTTGAATGCCATATCGGCCACACCACTTTTTGAGGTGTGGGCGAGTGCACCGCCCAATTCTTCAGCGCTGACTTCTTCATGGGTCACGGTTTTGACCACATCCGGGCCAGTCACAAACATGTAGGAACTGTCTTTGACCATGAAAATAAAGTCGGTCAATGCGGGCGAATAAACAGCCCCCCCCGCACAGGGCCCCATGATCATGCTGATTTGCGGGACCACGCCGCTGGCCATCACATTGCGTTGAAACACATCGGCATAACCCCCAAGGGAGGCAACCCCTTCTTGAATCCTGGCCCCGCCAGAGTCGTTGAGCCCAATGACCGGCGCACCCACTTTCATGGCTTGGTCCATTATTTTGCAAATTTTTTCAGCATGGGTTTCGGACAAGGCCCCGCCATAAACCGTGAAGTCTTGGCTGAACACAAACACCAATCGCCCATTGATCATGCCGTACCCGGTCACCACGCCGTCGCCGGGAATTTTGTGGTCGGCCATGCCAAAGTCGACGCACCGGTGTTCGACAAACATGTCCCATTCTTCGAAGGTGCCCTCATCCAGCAATATCTCCAAGCGCTCGCGCGCGGTCAGCTTGCCTTTGGCGTGTTGCGCCTCAATGCGCTTGACCCCTCCCCCGAGCCTGGCGGCAGCCCGCTTGCTCACCAGTAGTTCATTGATATCCGTCATTCACTTCTCCAGGCAATCGTGATGGGTGGTGTTGGGCATGAAGCAACCTGCGTGCAGCGGTCGAGGGGGCCAATTGCCCCGCCAAAACCTGCTCGGTCAAATCTGGCCAAATGGCTTGCACCCTGGGGTTTTGGCGAAACTCCCACAGCAAGCCGGCTTGAATTCGCTCATTCATCCAAGTCAATGATTGATGTCTTCTGCGCTGTGCCAGGCCACCGCTTTCCTGCTGCGACCGTTGGTAGCGTTGCACATGCGACCAAAATTCCTCTGTCCCTTGACCTTTCAATGCGCTCAAAAGCATCACCGGTGGTTGCCAAGCCGCAATCGCTGTGTGGGCGTTTGTGGGATCGCCGTGGGGTCGGAACAGACGCAAAGCGCTGGCAATGTGCGCTTGTGCCCTGCCCGCTGCATCGATGTCCAAATCCGATTTGTTGATCACAACCAAGTCCGCCAGTTCCATCACGCCTTTTTTGATGGCTTGTAAATCGTCGCCAGCGTTGGGCAGTTGCATCAACACAAACATGTCCGTCATGCCAGCAACCGCGGTCTCGCTTTGACCCACTCCCACCGTTTCGACAATGACGACGTCATAGCCGGCGGCCTCGCACACCAACATGCATTCACGCGTTTTCTCTGCCACCCCGCCCAGGCTGCCACTGCTGGGACTGGGCCGGATGAAAGCTTGATGATGCACGGATAAATACGCCATGCGGGTTTTGTCGCCCAAAATAGATCCGCCTGACACCGTGGAAGATGGATCGATCGCCAAGACAGCCACCCGATGGCCTAGCCCAATCAAGAAAAGGCCCAGCAATTCAATGAACGTACTCTTTCCGACCCCTGGCACCCCACTCAAGCCCAGGCGCAAGGAACGGCCGGTGTGCGGCAATAGGTGGGTCAACAGTTCATCGGCTTGGGCCCGGTGATCGGCCCGGGTGGACTCCAGCAAAGTGATGGCCTTGGCCATGCTGCGCCGTTGCACCACAGGATCGCCTGTGAGCAAGTCTTGCAACGCATCGCGGGGGCCTTGATGGCTCACCACTGTCGCCCCTTGACCTTGAGAAGACGATGGATCACAGGCATCTCAAGGGGCGGCCACGCTTTGCTCGATGTGGGTCAATACAGCGCGCGCACTCACCGGGATGGGGGTGCCTGGCCCGTAAATGCCTTTGACCCCACAGGCGTACAAATGGTCATAGTCCTGCCTGGGAATGACACCACCCACAAACACAATGATGTCTTGTGCGCCTTGCGCTCTCAGCTCAGCAATGATGGCTGGTACCAGGGTTTTATGCCCAGCGGCCAAAGTAGACACCCCCACGGCATGCACATCGTTTTCAATCGCTTGTCGCGCACATTCCGCTGGTGTTTGAAACAAAGGCCCGATGTCCACATCGAAACCCAAATCCGCAAACGCAGTGGCCACCACTTTGGCGCCCCGGTCATGGCCGTCTTGACCGAGTTTGGCAATCATCACCCTTGGCCTGCGCCCCTGCGCCTGTGCAAAAGCAGCAATGTCAGCTTTCAAGGCATCCCAATAGGCCATGGTATCCCCTTCGTTGTGGCCACCATCGTAGGCCGCCGCGTAAACACCCGTGACCTTTTGGGTGTCTGCGTGGTGACGGCCAAAAACCTTTTCCAAGGCATCGCTGACCTCACCCACCGTGGCGCGCAAGCGAATGGCCTCCACGCTCAAAGCCAACAAATTGCCGCTTTGATCTTTGGCCGCCTGGGTCAATGCATCCAAAGCGGCCTGAACTTTGGCTGGATTGCGTTGGGCCTTGATCCGTTTCAGCTGTTCAATTTGACCCTCGCGCACCTTGAGGTTGTCAATCTCTCTCGAGGGAACCACATCTTCTGTCTTCAATGGGTACTTGTTGACACCGACGATCACGTCTTGTCCAGAATCAATGCGCGCTTGCTTGTCTGCCGCCGCCGCCTCGATTTTGAGCTTGGCCCAGCCTGAATCCACCGCCTTGGTCATGCCGCCCATGGCTTCCACTTCCTGGATGATTTTCCAAGCTGCATCGGCCATGTCTTGGGTCAGTTTTTCCATCATGTAACTGCCCGCCCAAGGATCAATGACTTTGGTGATGTGGGTCTCTTCCTGAATGATCAACTGGGTATTGCGTGCAATGCGCGCGCTGAACTCCGTGGGCAAAGCAATCGCCTCGTCAAAGCTGTTGGTGTGCAATGACTGGGTGCCGCCGAAAACCGCTGCCATCGCCTCAACCGTGGTGCGCACGATGTTGTTGTAGGGGTCTTGCTCGGTGAGCGACCAACCCGAAGTTTGGCAGTGGGTTCGCAACATCCAGCTCTTGGGGTTTTGCGCCCCAAAACCCTGCATGATCCGGCACCAGAGCAAGCGGGCGGCACGCATTTTGGCGATTTCAAGGTAGAAATTCATGCCAATGGCCCAAAAGAAGGACAAACGTCCGGCAAACGCATCCACGTCCAAGCCCTTGGACATGGCAGTTTTCACATACTCTTTGCCATCCGCCAGGGTGAAGGCCAGCTCCAAGGCTTGGTTAGCGCCAGCCTCTTGCATGTGATAACCAGAAATGGATATCGAATTGAACTTGGGCATGTGCTCAGCTGTGAAGGCGATGATGTCCCCAATGATGCGCATGCTCGGTTCCGGCGGATAGATATAGGTGTTGCGCACCATGAACTCTTTGAGGATGTCGTTTTGTATGGTCCCACTGAGTTGGTCAAGCCGCACACCCTGCTCTTGGGCTGCCACGATGTAACCGGCCAAAACTGGCAAAACAGCCCCATTCATGGTCATGGACACCGACACCTTGTCAAGGGGTATTTGGTCGAACAAAATTTTCATGTCCTCGACCGAGTCGATGGCCACACCGGCTTTGCCCACATCGCCGGTAACGCGGGGGTGGTCAGAGTCATAACCCCTGTGCGTGGCCAAATCAAAGGCGACCGAAACCCCTTGTCCACCAGCTGCCAACGCCTGACGGTAAAAAACATTGGACTCTTGGGCGGTGGAAAAGCCAGCGTACTGACGAATCGTCCAAGGTCGGACCGCATACATGGTGGCCTGGGGGCCTCGCACATAAGGCGGAAAACCTGGCAAGGTATTGACATGGTCCAGCTTCTCCACGTCTTGCGCGGTGTAGAGGGGCTTGACCGTGATGCCATCTGGCGTGATCCAGTTCAAATTGTCCACCTGCCCTGCGGGAGCAGACTTGGCCGCAGCCTTTAACCAATCTTGCAAGTTGGCTTGGCTGTTTTTTTCAGGCGGCAGGTTCATGGCACTTACCTCGATAGGGGGTCTTTGCAACTTTGAAATATTTGCATTTGACATCATATCATTCATAATTATGAATTCAAAATATTTTATGTGCTTACAATTGGGTCATGGACAATGCGCAAAACTTGGGCCGAAATGCCCTTTACGAAGAGGTGGCCGAACGTTTGCGGCAACGAATTTTCGCGCGCGAACTCATGCCGGGCAGTTGGATCGACGAGATGAAAATTTCTCAAGAGTACGGCATCAGCAGGACCCCTTTGCGGGAGGCACTGAAGGTGCTGGCCACAGAAGGTTTGGTGACCATGAAGTTGCGCCGCGGGGCCTATGTGACCGAGGTGAGTGACAAGGACTTGAAAGATGTTTATCACTTGCTCGCACTGCTCGAATCCGATGCGGCCGCTCAGGTAGCCCATCTTGCCTCAAGCGCTGAACTGGAAGATTTGCTGCGCCTGCATGAGCAACTCAAACAATCGGTCGCAGACCGCAACCAATTTTTCGCGCTCAACGAGCAATTCCATCTGCGCATACTGGCCTTGGCCAATAACAAATGGCGCACCCAAATGGTGCTTGATCTGCGCAAGGTGATGAAATTGAATCGCCAAAACTCATTACTCAAATCTGGCCGGGTAGAGGAATCGCTGAACGAGCACCAGGCCTTGATGGATGCGCTGCAGGCCCGAAACCCTTTACTGAGCATGGAAAAAATGCAAGCCCACTTTGCCAATGGATTGGAAGCGGCCAGCCACGAGAGCATGCATTCAATGCCCACACTTCAAGCGGATTTGGCTGCTTGAGCCGGCTGAACCACCAGGGCCACGCCGGGCAAAATCATCAAACAACCCATGGCATGGTGCCAACCCAAGGTTTCTCCGAGCACGCCCCATGAGACCAAGGCCCCCCACAATGGGCCCAAATACAGCGTCATGCTGGTGCGGCTGGCGCCCAAGGTTTTTTGGGCCCACCCATAAATCCAATAAGCGCCAATGCCTGGGACCAGGGCAACCGCCAATACCAACGCGCTGGCCAACCAGGTCCAAGCAGGAGATTGCGGCTGCACCCACTCCCAAAGGGCAAAGGGCACCAAGGTGACCACCCCGCCTGCGCAGATACAGGCAAGCCTGGCCGTGGCCGAAAGCGAGCTGGTCCACTTTTTTTGCAACAAGGCATAAGCAGCCCATGACAAAGTGGCGGCCATGATGAACCAATCACCTTGCACCCATTGAAACTGGCTCAAAGCCGACCAGTTGCCCTTGACAACGACATGCACCACCCCCAGCAAAGCCAGAGCCACACCCAACACCTGTTTGAATCGCATGGATTCACCCAGCCAAATGGCCGACCCCCAAACAATCAGCACCGGTGCAGTGGCGTAAATCAATGCAATGTTCATGGCGGTGGTGGTTCTGGCCCCCCAATATACCCATGCTCCGCACACCAGCATGCCCAAACTGCCCAACACCAGGTATCGCCAGCGATCGCGCCAGATCTGCTGCCGCTCAGCCCAAATTTCTTGGCGGGCCCACCCAGCCAGCAACAGCCCTGCAATGGCCCAACGCCCCAGGGCCAGTACATGTGGATCCACCACCCCAGGGGCAAGCCGAGCACATAAAAAATTGACCGCCCATAAGGCCGGGATGAACCACACCAAGACCCATGCGCGCCAATGGCGTTGGTCAGGCATCATGGACAACAGGGTCATGGCGGCGCAAAGCCTGTTGGGCCAATGCATGCACCTCTGTGGGGCTCAAATGCTTCAAGCGGTGGTCGCTCCAGACCTGCCGCCACAAACGGGCTCCTGGCATGCCATGGCGCAAACCCAAGATGTGGCGTGCCATGCTGTACCAATGCACACCCGCCGACCGCTGTTGCTCGGTCATATAGCCCACCATGGCCAACTCGACCGCATCCCGGTCCAAACTCGGTGCAGGCTTTGAACTCGCAACTGGTCCAGACACCCCAGCCAGTCGACCTGTTTGATCCAGCCAAGCATCCCAGCCACTGAGCGTCCAGGGATTGTGATAGGCCGCACGCCCGACCATGGCTCCATCCAGACCAGGGGTATGACGCTCGATATCGGCCAGGCTGTGCAACCCGCCATTGAGGACAAACTGGGCATCGGGAAAGGCTTGTTTGAGCCGATGCACGACCGCGTACCGCAGGGGCGGAACCTCTCTGTTTTGCTTGGGTGACAAGCCTTTGAGCCAGGCGTTGCGCGCATGCACAATGAACATGCGACAACCCACATCGTAGATTTGGCCGACAAATTCTGTCACCATGTCTGGGCTTTCATCATGGTCCAAACCGATGCGGTGTTTGACAGAGATAGGCAATTCAACGCTGTCTTGCATGGCCTTGATGCCATCGGCCACCAGCGTCGGATCGGCCATGAGGCAAGCGCCAAAAGCACCTTTTTGAACCCGCTCAGAGGGGCAGCCACAATTCAAATTGATTTCTTGGTAGCCCCAGCGCTGGCCCAATCGGGCGGCCTTGGCCAACTCAGAGGCTTCGCAGCCACCAATTTGCAAGGCCACAGGATGCTCGAAGGGGTCGTGATCCAGGTGCCTGGCCACATCACCATGCAACAAGGCACCGGTGGTCACCATCTCGGTATACAACCAAGCGCGGCGAGAGATCAGGCGGTGGAAAAATCGGCAATGCCGATCTGTCCAATCCATCATCGGGGCGACCGAGAGCCGCAATGAATCGTCCACCCTCAAGCGCCCGCGCCGCACAAGGCCACGGGCTCAGCCCATGTGCAAACCACCATTGACCGAGAAGTCCGCGCCGGTGGAATACCCGCTTTCATTGGATGCCAGCCAAGAAATGATGGAAGCAATTTCGCTGGGTTCGCCCAAGCGCTTGACTGGAATGGTGTTGACAATCTTCTCAAGGACCTCTGCCGAATGGCTTTGACCATGTCGGTACCGATATAGCCCGGGCTGATGGTGTTGACAGTGACGCCCTTGTTGGCCAACTCTTGGGCCAAGGCCATGGTGAAACCGTGCATACCCGCTTTGGCGGCTGAGTAATTGGTTTGACCGGCCTGCCCTTTTTCACCATTGACCGAACTGATCTGAATGATCCTGCCCCAACCGCGCTCGACCATATCACCAACCACTTGCTTGGTCACGTTGAACATCGAATTCAAATTCGTATCGATGACGGCATCCCAATCGTCTCGGGTCATTTTCAAAAACATCCGGTCCCGGGTGATGCCTGCGTTGTTGACCAACACATCGATCGGACCGTGCTCGGCCTTGGCCTTGGAAAAGGCCTCTACTGTCGATTCCCAAGAGCTGACATTGCCAACCGAGGAGAAAAAGGTAAATCCAAGGGCTTTTTGCTCATCGAGCCACTTGGCGAAATCCCGTGTTGGGCCGCATCCAGCTATGACGGTAAAACCATCTTGGTGCAAGCGCTGACAAATGGCGGTTCCAATGCCACCCATACCACCTGTCACGTAGGCTACTTTTTGAACCATGTCTGTCTCCTATCAGATATCAATTTTAATGGGACTGTTTGTTAAGAATCATCGCTCTAGGGTCATGGCAACGCCCATGCCCCCACCAATGCACAGCGCCGCCAAGCCCTTTTTGGCCGAGCTTCTTTGCATTTCGTGCAACAAGGTGACCAGGATGCGACAGCCTGATGCACCGATCGGATGGCCGATGGCGATGGCCCCACCGTTGACATTGACACGGGCTGGATCGATGTCCAAGGCCTGGTTGACCGCGCATGCCTGGGCCGCAAAAGCCTCGTTGAGTTCAAACAAATCCACGTCCGATGCGCTCCAACCTGCGCGTTCAAGTGCCTTGCGCGATGCTGGCACAGGACCCATGCCCATGGTCGCGGGATCGAGCCCGGTGGTAGCGAAAGATGCGATCCGCGCCAAAGGCTTGAGTCCCAGGGCATTGGCTTTGGCCGCTGTCATGACCATCACCGCCGCCGCACCATCGTTGATGCCAGAGGCATTGCCAGCGGTGACGCTGCCATCTTTGTCAAAGGCAGGGCGCAAACCGGCCAAAGCTTGGGCATTGGTTTTGAGGTTGATGTATTCGTCCGTGGCAAAAACCACTGGGTCACCCTTTTTCTGAGGAAGGCTGACAGGGACAATTTCATCATTGAATTTGCCAGCGCCTTGCGCGGCGGCCGCTTTTTGCTGACTGGCCAATGCCAGCGCGTCTTGCATGTCACGGGAAATGCCATGGGCTTTGGCCACGTTTTCCGCCGTGATGCCCATGTGGTACTGGTTGTACACATCCCACAAACCGTCCACGATCATGCTGTCGACCATTTTCCAATCACCCATGCGTTGACCATCGCGGGAATTGTTCAGCACATGGGGGGATGCGCTCATGTTTTCCTGGCCGCCCGCAATGACGATTTCGCTGTCACCCCAGGCCACCGCTTGAGCGGCCAGCATGACCGCTTTCAAGCCAGAGCCGCACACCGCATTGATCGTCAATCCCGGCACCTCTTTGGGAATGCCGGCTTTCATCAGGGCCTGGCGAGCGGGATTTTGCCCGGCGCCAGCCGCCAGGACCTGCCCCATGATCACTTCTCCGACCAAAGCTGGGTCCAAGCCAGTGCGCGACAGCAAGTTTTGAATGACCCGTCCGCCCAACTCGGCGGCACTCGTTTTGGCCAAACTGCCGCCAAATTTGCCCACCCCAGTGC
Source organism: Betaproteobacteria bacterium (assembly GCA_009927195.1). Lineage (GTDB taxonomy): Bacteria > Pseudomonadota > Gammaproteobacteria > Burkholderiales > Burkholderiaceae_C > Limnohabitans. The sequence goes on from RFNL01000403.1 coordinate 25,874, forward strand.
GGGCGGCTGAAACAATCACGATGTCGTCCATGTCAATCTCCTTAAAGTGAAATGTAAAAAGTCAGGCCTTGGCCTTGACGTATCGGCCAGGGGCGGGCTCAATGGCTTTATAGATGCCACGACCCGAGGTTTTGGGCGCCGCCACCATGGGCCCTGCATGGGGTTGGAGCCAATTGGACCAGTCGTCCCACCAACTGCCTGCCACCTCTTTGGCCTTGGCGCTCCATTGCTCAAGTTGATCGGGCAGTTGCGCATCTGCGGTCACCCAGTGGCAGCGCTTACGGGCTTGAGGCGGATTGATCACGCCGGCAATGTGGCCCGAGGCACCCATCACAAAGCGCTTTTTGCCAGGCAAGACCCGGGTGCTCGCGTAGGCGGCTTGGATGGGCACAATGTGATCTTCTTTCGACCCGTATATATATATGGGTAAATCAACCAGGCGCAGGTCAATAGGCTCGCCACAAACCAAGGCTTTGCCAGGCTGGATCAGGCGGTTTTCCAAATAAGTGTTGCGCAAATACCAGGCAAACATGGGCCCTGGTAAGTTGGTGGCGTCGCTGTTCCAGTAGAGCAAATCAAATGGCGGTGGGGTTTCGCCCTTGAGGTAATTTTTGACCACATAGTTCCAGACCAGGTCATTGGGCCTGAGGAAACTGAAGGTGGTGGCCATGTCGCGCCCGGGCATCAAACCACCGTTGGCAAACTGCATCTCGCGGAATTTGACAAAATTTTCATCGATGAAAACGTCCAACACCCCTGAATCTTTGAAATCAATGAGGGTGGTGAGCAAAGTGACGCTGGCGACGGGCTTTTCACCTCTGGCGGCCAACACTGCCAAGGCTGTGGTCAAGATGGTTCCACCCACGCAAAAACCCAGGGCATTGATTTGCGCAACTTTGGCTATGTCTTGCACCACACGGATGGCTTCGATGGCACCTGTTGCAATGTAGTCGTCCCAACTGACATGGGCATGGCTGCTGTCAGGGTTGCGCCAACTCACCACGAAAGTGCGATGCCCTTGGACACCACATACCGGATGAACGAGTTTTCGGGTTGCAAATCCAAAATATAGAACTTGTTGATGCACGGCGGAACCAGCAAAAAAGGTTTTTGGTGGACCTTGGAGGTCAAGGGCTTGTATTCGATGAGTTGAAACAGGTCGTTTTCAAATACCACCTGCCCTGGGGTGGTGGCGACGTTTTTCCCCACTTCAAACAGACTCTCATCGGTCATGGACACATGGCCTTGGCGCAGGTCATGCAGCAAATTTTGAACCCCCTTGGCAATGCTTTCTCCCTTGGTTTCAATGGCTTTTTGCTGGGCTTCGGCATTGAGCAAGAGCGAGTTGCTGGGCGCACTGGCGGCGCTCCACTGCTCAACCGCAAAGCGAATGCGTTCGCGGGTTTTGGGATCGGCTTGTACGGCATTGGCCAAACCCATCAGGCTGCGGGTATTGAGCAGATACAAGGCTGCCGAAAATGCAGACATCGGATTGTGCGACCAGGATTCATCTGAAAAACGGCGATCCTTGAGCGCCGGGTTTTGGTTCAAACCCTGGTTCCACAGTTCGGTGGCCTCTTTCAAGTAGGCCTGCTGCAAAGCTCGTAGCTGGTCCGGCTCAAAGCGCACCCCCCCCCACAGGGGGTCCGATCCGCCCAACTGTTGGAAGCTGGCCAGCGCCTGTTGCCATGCCTGGTTCAGGCTGTTTTGAAAAGCTTCTGCCGAGATGCCGCCTGCGTTTGCGTTTTGCTGACCCATTGCTCTGTCTCCTCAGCTCAGTCTGCACTCTTATTGGCCCTACACTGCGCAGATTGGCCACAAAGGCATACAGTATCTCAGTTTCTGACCTCATGACACTGACCATCAGACGATTTAGGGCTCTAACCCCATGTACCTGCTTGCCACCGCTTGGTTGTACGTCACACTGATGATGGCGGTGGCCGAGGCCACCCACGCGCAGGGCAGTTTGCTGGGGGCCTTGATCACATTCGTGATGTATGGCCTTGCCCCACTGGCATTGGTCCTTTATTTGTGGGGCACCCCCATGCGCTGGCGCGCACTGAAAAAACAGGCTGATCTAGCGTCTCCGATTGACGGCCAGCAGCCCTCAGGGCGGACCGACGCGCCAAATGCTGGCAGCGAATCGACCACTGACCCCGTCTCTGCGGTGGGAAAAAAACAAATCTGACTGGCAGACCGTGCACCATGGCTGCGTGCTGTCGTTGCCAGCCACTTCACCAATACCCAAGGCCAGCAGTCTTTGTCGGGCTAACCGGGCCAAATCTGCCCACCATTTGCCAACGCGAGGGCCCGGTGCAAAGGCTTGTTCCGCTACCGCATGCTGATGACAAAAAGCCTGCCGGACCGCTTCGCCAACTTCAAAGGCTGTCGGTCCTATACAGGGCCCCAACCACACTTTGAGTTGTTCCGGCTCACAGGCAGCGCGATCGCAAATCGATTGAACCGCCACCTCCAGCACGCCGATGCCCGCTTGACCCGCCAAGCCACGCCAACCGGCATGGGCTGCGGCCACCCATTGGCCAGACGGATCTGCCAATAAACCGGTAAACAATCGGCAACCATGATGGTGCATGCCAGTTGCGCATGCTGTGTGATACAGATATCAGCCGTCAAAGCGTCTGGGGTTTCGGGGGTGAGTTCCAACAAATCCCAACCGTGCGTTTGGTGCATGAACACTGGCTTGGCCCCAATATGGGCTTTGTAAAGGTTTCGGTTGGCCTGCACATTGGCGATCAAGTCCTGCACATGATCGCCCAAGTTCAAACTGCCGTAAGGGAAAGGAGATACACCCCCCTGTCGCGAGGAGCAAAACGCTTGAACCCCATCAGGCCATGTGACAACGGGGCGCAGGCCTTTGATGGGCGAATGGATTTCCATGGATGTTCGGTGGCCTTGGTAGGTCGACAAAGCGCTATGAAGGGGATGATAAACCGCTTCAATTTAGCTTCCATGGAGTCATGGCACACTGTCGGCCTTGCTTGAACCAGCAGGGGTCCGTGCCAAAAGCTCAGTCAACCCCATTTGCCCCATGACCCGCTTGAGAGGAAGCCATGTCTTACGTTTTTGCCGCGCCAGCCACTGTGTCAGTGCCCATTTTGGGTCAGTCTGAACAATTTCCTGTTCACCGCATCTACTGCGTGGGCCGCAACTACGAGGAGCACGCCAAAGAAATGGGTTACAGCGGCCGTGAACCGCCTTTTTTCTTTTTAAAACCCACCGATGCCTTGGTGGTAGTCCCTGAGGGCACGACAGGTCATATTCCGTACCCAAGCATGACGGCCAATTTTCACCACGAAATCGAATTGGTGGTGGCAATTGGCAAAGGGGGTAAGCACATTGCCGCAGCGCAGGCCATGTCCCATGTTTTCGGCTATGCCGTGGGCTTGGACATGACCCGGCGCGATCTGCAAAATGACATGAAAAAGCAAGGTCGTCCCTGGTGCATTGGCAAAGCCTTTGATCACAGCGCCCCGATTGGTCCCATTGTCAGGGCCGAACAACTGACAGACATTGAAGCGGCGGCGATCTCTGTCACCGTCAACGATCAAGCCCGGCAAGCCAGCCATGTGAGCAAGTTGATCTGGAACATTGCCGAGACCATAGAACATTTGTCGGCCGCTTGGGAACTGCAAGCCGGCGACCTGATTTACAGTGGAACACCAGAAGGCGTGGCCGCGGTAAACAGAGGCGACACCATGGTCGGGCAGGTGACGGGTTTGCCCGCCTTGACGGTTCATGTGGACTGAAGCCGGTCACACGTTACGCGAATAACTCATCTTGCTGCGCACTGGCTTCAAACATTGCAAAAACTGTGGAACATCGGTTGTGTTGCGCATTCCTGACGATGGCGACACCCGCACCCGCGCCGTTTGCCCCCAGTGCCAGACCATCCACTACGAGAACCCGCTGAATGTGGTCGGCACCATACCAATTTGGGGAGATTCGGTATTGCTGTGCAAGCGCAATATCGAGCCCCGACTGGGCAAATGGACCTTGCCCGCAGGCTTCATGGAACTGGGGGAAACCTTGACCGATGGCGCAGCCCGCGAAACCGATGAGGAAGCGGGGGCCCGGTTTGAAATGCAAGACCTGTTCAGCATCATCAATGTGGTCCGGGTCGGACAGGTTCATTTCTTCTTTCGCGCAAAACTGACCTCTGCGGATTTCAATCCCGGGCATGAAACCATGGAGGCCCGACTATTTACCGAGCATGAAATCCCGTGGGATGAACTCGCCTTCAAAACCGTCAAGGAAACCTTGCGTTGCTTCTTTGCCGACCGTGCCAGAGGCGAGTTTGAACTGCACCAAATGGACATCCACTGATCTTTATCTTTGTCTCATGACTTGCCTGGCTCCTGATGTCCCCCAAATTGATGGCGCAGCGCAGACAAGGTTTGATCGGCAAAACTGGGCGACTGGCGGGAGCGAAACCTGGCATTCAAGGCCGAAGTCAACACTTGCGCAGGCGTGGCTTGTTCGATGGCAGCTTCAATGGTCCATCGCCCCTCGCCTGAATCTTGAACATGCCCTGAAAATGCGGCAAGTTGCGGGTCTTGGGCCAAGGCAATGGCGCTCAAATCCAGCAACCAGGAGGACACCACGCTGCCACGCCGCCACAATTCAGTGATGTCTGCCAAGTTCAGGTCATAGCGGCGTTGCTCGGGAATATGGTCTTGGCCTGCACCCTTGAGGATGTCAAAACCCTCGGCAAAAGCTTGCATCAAGCCATACTCAATGCCGTTGTGAACCATTTTGACAAAATGGCCAGAACCCACGGGACCCGTGTGCAAGTAACCCAAATGCGCGGTGGATGAAAGACCTTCCCTCCCAGGGGACATGGGGACTTCCCCCTGGCCAGGGGCCAGGTCCCGAAAAACAGGTTCCAGGGTTTGGAATGCGGATGATGTCCCCCCCACCATCAGGCAATAACCTCGCTCAAGACCCCAAACCCCACCACTTGTGCCGACATCCATGTATTGGATGCCCAATGGGCTCAGTTGATTAGAACGGCGCACATCATCTTTATGGTTGGCGTTGCCACCATCGATCAAGATGTCCCCAGCTTGCAACAAGTCTTTCAAGGCCAGCACGGTCTTTTCGGTGACCTCTCCGGCAGGCAACATCATCCAAACCACACGGGGTTGAGGCAATTGCCGCACCAAGTCAGACACATCATGGGCGCCTTGCGCTCCTTCGTTGACTAGGGCCGCAATGCTGCTGGCTTGGGCATCAAACACCACACACGCATGGCCTTTGCCCATCAAGCGCCGCACCAAATTACCCCCCATTTTTCCCAATCCGATCATGCCGATGTGCATTTTGAACATCCCTAAAAAAGTGATGCAACTTTAACGGCAATCGACCCACACTCAAACCATGATCAGGCCCCCAAAAACACAAAAGGGTTAGCAGATTGAACTGCTAACCCAATTTG
>RFNL01000309.1 GCA_009927195.1 Betaproteobacteria bacterium
ACACCGATGATGCCCAAATCGTGGGCGTGCAGCACATCTGTTTTGTGCGCTCGGTGTATCCGCATGCCTTGTTGCGCAGTGTGGATGTGTCGCAAGCGCGTGGCATGGCCGGTGTGTCGCTGGTGGTCACTGGGGCAGATTTGGCGCGAGCAGGCATCAAGCCTTTGCCCAAGGCGGCCGGTTTCAAGCGGGCCGACGGCTCGCCACCGGCCAGCCCATCGCGCCATTTGATGGCCCATGAGCGGGTGCGCTTTGTGGGTGAAGTGGTGGCCGCCGTGGTGGCCGACACGCCTGAGCATGCGCGCAATGCGGCCGAAGCCGTCGTGGTCGATTACCAAGAGTTGCCCCATGCCACCAGCCTGCCCGCTGCCTTGGCCAAAGATGCGCCGCGCTTGTGTGAGGAAATACCCGACAACATCTTGGCCGAAACCCGTTACGGGGATGCCCAGGCCGCGCAACAAGCCTTTGACCAAGCCGCCCATGTGGTGAAGCTGGACATCCACAACCAGCGCTTGGCGGCGCTCACCATTGAGCCGCGCAGTGTCTTGGCCTATATCGACCAAGGCCGCTTGACCCTGCGCATGAGCAGCCAAATGCCCAGCGGTGTGCGCACCCTGGTCAGCGAATTGCTGGGCCTGCCAAAAGAAAAGGTGCGGGTCTTGGTGGGTGATGTGGGCGGCGGTTTTGGCATGAAAACCGGCATGTACCCCGAAGACGGCATGGTCGCTTATTGCTGTCATGTGTTGCAGCAACCGGTGAAATGGGTGGCCGAGCGGGGCGAGGACTTTTTGAGCTCCACCCACGGGCGCGACATTGCCTGCCACGCCGAGATGGCGCTGGCCGCCGACGGCCAAATTTTGGCCTTGCGCATCGACACCTTGGCCAATGTGGGCGCTTATCCGGCCCCCACCGGTGTGGCCATTCAGGTGATGATTGGCCCCTGGGTGCAAACCAGCGTGTATGACATCCAAACCATTGATTTTCATTTCACCGCGGTGATGACCCATACCGCCACCATGGGCGCTTACCGGGGCGCGGGCCGTCCCGAGGCCATCTTCAACATGGAGCGATTGATGGACGAAGCGGCACGCCAAACCGGTATGGACCGAGTGGCCTTGCGCCGGCGCAACATGATCGCACCCAGCCAAATGCCCTACAAAAACGCCATGGGCCAAATCTATGATGTGGGCGCGTTTGAGCAGGTCATGGACAAAGGCCTGGCCTTGGCGCAGTGGGATGGTTTTGCAAAGCGTGAAGCCGCGTCAAAAGCGCGTGGCAAATGGCGCGGCCTGGGGCTGGCCACTTTTCTGGAATGGACCGGCGGCAACGCCTTGGAGGAAAACGTCACGGTCACCATCGCGGCCGATGGCGTGATCGAGGTGTTCAGCGCGGTCGCCCCCATGGGCCAGGGCATAGCCACTTCACTGGCGCAATTGGTGGTCGACGTGTTTGGTGTGCCCCTGTCGCAAGTGCGCATCGTGCTGGGAGATACCGATCGCGGTGATGGATTTGGCAGTGCGGGCTCGCGCTCGCTGTTCACCGGCGGCTCGGCGGTGGCCGAGGGCTCGCAGCGCAGCTTGGACAAGGCGCGCGAACTTGCCGCCCAATCGCTGGAGGTTTCGGGGGCCGATTTGCTGTACCAAGCCGGTCGCTTTCAAGTCAAGGGCACCGATCTGGGTTTGAGTTTGGGCGAATTGGCCCAGCGCCAACCCGACGGCCGCATCCATTTGGCCTCGACCACCAAGGTCAGCGGCCCCACCTGGCCCAATGGGTGCCATGTGTGCGAGGTGGAGGTCGACCCCCACACCGGCAGCGTGGACCTGGTGGCCTACAGCTCGGTCAACGATGTGGGCCGTGTGGTCAACCCCACCATTGTGCGCGGCCAACTCGACGGTGGCGCCGTGCAAGGCATTGGCCAAGCCCTTTGCGAACAAATGACCTATGACCATGAAACCGGGCAGTTGCTCACCGGCAGTTTGATGGACTATGCCGTGCCCCATGCCGACATCATGCGGGTGGATTTTGTGACCCAAATGGACGAATCGGTACCTTGCAAAAACAACCCCATGGGCGTCAAAGGCGTGGGCGAGTTGGGCACGATTGGGGCCACCCCCGCAGTGGTCAATGCGGTGGCCGATGCCTTGGCCCGCAACGGCCACGCGGCCAAGGCCGTGCATTTGCAAATGCCGCTGACACCATCCCGCTTGTGGACCTTGCTCAACGCCTGAGCCCGCCACCACAGAGCTGATGCCCGCACCGATGCGCCGGCGCGAATTTCACCGCTGGGCCCAGGCCCAAGCTTTGGCCATGGCCCTGGCACCCTGGCAACAGCTGTTGGGGCAAACCAGTGGGCCAGAACGGCGCTGGCGCGACGATCCTTTTGTGTTGGGAGTGGCCAGCGGCCAGCCGCGTGCCGACTCGGTGGTGTTGTGGACGCGTTTGCTCATTGGCCCGCAAGACCGCTTGGTCACGGGTTTGGACCCGGCGCAGGTCACGTGTGAAGTGTTTGCCGATGAGGCATTGCGCCAACGTGTGTGGCACAGCGAAATCACCACCGATGAACAGCGCGGGCACAGCGTGCATGCCATCGCACAGGGTTTGGCCGCAGACCGCCCTTATTGGTACCGGTTTCGCTGCGGCGATGCCACCAGCCCCACCGGGCGCACCCGCACCGCCCCGCACGCGCAGGCCGACGTGCGTCGTTTGCGCCTGGCTTTGGCCTCTTGTCAGCACTATGAACAAGGTGAGTTTGTGGCCCATGCCGACATCGCCCGCCAAGCGCTGGATTTGGTGGTGTTTGTCGGTGACTACATCTACGAAAGCAGCAACCCGCGCACCGCCGTGCGCAAACACACTGGGGCAGAACCCAAAACCCTGGACGAGTACCGCCAGCGCTATGCCTTGTACAAGTCGGACCCGCATTTGCAAGCCGCGCATGCCGCCCACCCCTGGTTGTTGATGTGGGACGACCACGAGGTGGTCAACGACTACGCCAACGACCGCGATCCGCGCAACACACCCTTGGCCGTATTCATGCAACGCCGCGCCGCCGCCTACCAGGCTTATTTTGAGCACCAGCCCCTGGCCATCGGCCCGGACCTTGCCAGCCCGTGGGGGGCCAGCATGCGCTTGCACGACAAATGGTCATGGGGTTGCTTGGCCGATATATGGACCTTGGACTGCCGCCAGTACCGCAGCCCCCAGGCCTGCCCCGACCCCAACCGTGGCGGTGGCCGCGTGGTCACGCAATGCGCTGAACTTGAGGAGACCAATCGCACCATGCTGGGCAGTGCCCAGGAGGCCTGGTTGTATGAGGGCTTGCGCCAGTCCACCGCCACCTGGAAGGTGTTGGCCCAGAGCACCCTAATGTGTCCGACATCGGTGAACACGCTGTTGGGCCGGGCCACCTACACCGATGCCTGGGACGGCTACCCGCAGGCGCGCCGGCGTTTGTTGCAAACCCTGGCCGATGGCGGCATCAGCGATGTGTTGACCTTGGGGGCGATGTGCACATGAACGTGGCCGCCCAACTGCGGCTGCTAGCCAACAACGATGCCTCGCCCGTGTTGGCCAGCGAGTTTGTCACCACTTCCATCACCTCCAGGGGTTTAAGCGAAAGCGTGCTCAATGCCGCACGCACGGCCAACCCCGACTTGGTTTACGCCCGTGCCGACGAGCGCGGTTACGCCTTGCTGGACATCCAAGCGCAGGCGGCCACTTGCGAATTTCGCAGCACCCCTTACCCTGCCGGTAGCCGTCAAGATTTGAGCCTGCAAGCGCGCTTTCAGGTCGAGCGCGGCCGCGCAGGCCCGCTCAAACTGTGATTTTTGCCAACGCCGCTTGGCTGGCGCGCACCACCGCCTGGCGCAGCCAGCGGTGGGGGCCGGGTTGGCGCAAGCGCTTGCGCCACACCATGTCCACATGCACCGTGGGCACCTGAAACGGCAAGGGCTTGATCACCAATTGGTCGAACACACCGGTCACGCTCAAAAAGTGCTGCGGCAGCACCGTGAGCAAATTGGAATGCGCCACCACTTGACCTGCGGTGAAAAACTGGTTCACGGTTAACACCACACGCCGCTCACGCCCCAGGCTGGCCAGTGCTTCGTCGATGAAACCAAAGGGGCGTCCGGAAAAACTCACCAGCAAATGGCGGGCTTGGCAAAATCCATCCACGTCCAGCGGGTCTGCGGCCAAGGGGTGGTTTTGGCGCATCACGCAAACGTATTCTCCGTCGAACAAGCGCTGGTGCTCCAGGGCATGCCCGCCCTCGGACGGGGTGGGTGCATGGAGTTCGGCCAAAAGCGCTGGAAAGTAGCCAATCGCCACATCGGCCTGCTCTTGGACCAACAAACTGCTGGGATTGCGGGTGCTCAGTGGCACGATGCGCATGGACACCCCGGGGGCTTCACGCTCCAAGATGTCGACCAAGCCGGGCATCAACTCGGCGGCGGTGGCGTCGGCCATGGCCAATACGAAGGTGGCATTGCCTTGGGCGGGCTCGAACTCGCCGGGGTTGAGGCCTTGCTCCAGCTGCGACAAGGCCGTGCGCACCAGCGGCCACAAGGCCAGAGCACGGGGCGTAGGGGGTCAGACCTTGGCCGTCGCGGCGCATCAAGTCCTCCCCCAATCGGTCGCGCAAGCGGCGCATGGCATTGCTCACTGCGGGTTGGGTCAGGGCCATTTTTTGGGCCGCTCGGGTCAGGCTGCGCTCGGCCATCACCTCGTCAAAAATGCGCAGCAGGTTCAGATCAAGGGTGCGAAAGTTGACTTGATTCATAATTTTTGTGAATGTATCACATGCTTAATCATCACTTGTAATAAATCAGGGATAACCCTAATATCTCCCCATCAGCCACAATTTTTCTCCTCGAAAGGGAATTGACCATGACCACCTTTGTCCACATTGATTACGCCAAAACCCACCCTGGTGTGGAGCGCGCATTGCGCGTGGCCGGTAAGTTCAAGGGCTTTACCGCCCGTTTGTCGCAAGAGCGCGGCTTGGCCGCCTTGTTGCGATGGTCGGTGGCGGCCGCTTTGTTGGTGGCTGCCTTGCAAGCCATTGACAGCTTGAGCGAAAACCATTGGATGCTGGCCTGGTTGGCCATGTGGCTGGTGGCTTTGTCGGCATTGGGCTTTTTTGCCCGCCCCATGCCCCACAAGCCCTGGGCTGAGCGCTTGGCGGCCTGGAACCTGCGCCGCAAGCAGGCCGAGGCCGATCGCCGTTTATGGGCCCTGGCCCAGGTGGATCCGCGCATCATGGCGGAATTGCAAGCGGCGGTGACCCGCGCCAAAGGCTGATTCACGCTTTTCCGGGGTTGCTGTGCGGTCCCCCCCAAAAAGCCGTTGCTGGCAACGGCTTTTTACCTGCCCGCTGAAAGGGGCATCAAGGGCCAGTGCATCAGGCGTGCAAACGCTTCTCGATCGCGGCTTTGGTGTGGGGCAAGGCCTTTGGCAGCTTGTGTGAAAGCTGACTGAACAACTCTTCGTGCAGTTTGAGTTCCTCAACCCAAGCGTCTTTGTCGATGTGGGTCACGGTGCGGAACTGCTCTGGGGTGAAGTTCAGGCCGGTCCAGGTGATTTCCTCGAACGCCGGGCTGACACCAAACACGTGTTCTTGCCCGCTGGCTTTTTCTTCGATGCGATCGATCATCCACTTCAAGACGCGCATGTTTTCGCCGTAGCCGGGCCAGACAAACTTGCCGTCATCGCCTTTGCGGAACCAGTTGACACAGTAAATGGCGGGTAACTTGGCCCCGCTGGCGGCCAATTGGTGGCCCATGTCCAACCAGTGTTGAAAGTATTCGCTCATGTTGTAGCCCGTGAAAGGCAGCATGGCGAACGGGTCGCGGCGCACCACACCTTGTTGGCCCGCGGCGGCGGCGGTGGTCTCCGAGCCCATGGTGGCGGCCATGTACACGCCCTCCACCCAGTTGCGGGCTTCGGTGACCAGGGGCACGGTGGTCGAGCGGCGACCGCCAAAGATGAAAGCGTCGATCACCACGCCAGCCGGGTCGTCCCAGGCGCTGTCGAGTGCCGGGTTGTTGGTCGCGGCCACGGTGAAGCGGGCA
>RFNL01000130.1 GCA_009927195.1 Betaproteobacteria bacterium
CCATGTCGAACCCATGGGCCCCAACCGGGCCAAGGTGGTGCTCGAGCCTTTTGAGCGTGGTTACGGGCACACACTGGGCAATGCCTTGCGCCGCGTGTTGTTGTCCTCCATGGTGGGCTATGCGGTGACCGAAGTCACCATTGCGGGTGTGGTGCACGAGTATTCCACCATTGACGGCGTGCAAGAAGATGTGGTCAACATCTTGTTGAACCTCAAAGGCGTGGTGTTCAAACTGCACAACCGCGATGAGGTCACCTTGAGCCTGCGCAAAGATGGCGAGGGCCAAGTCACAGCGGCGGACATCCAAACCCCACATGATGTGGAAATCATCAACCCAGCGCACCTGATCGCCAACCTGTCGCAAGGCGGCAAGATTGACATTCAGCTCAAGGTTGAAAAAGGCCGCGGCTATGTGCCTGGCACTGTGCGCCGTTATGGCGAAGAGCCCTCCAAATCGATTGGCCGCATTGTGTTGGATGCCTCGTTTGCACCCATCAAGCGCGTGAGCTACAGCGTGGAAAACGCCCGTGTGGAGCAGCGCACCGACCTGGACCGCTTGGTGGTGGACATTGAAACCAATGGTGCCATCACCGCTGAAGACGCTGTGCGCGCCTCGGCCAAAATATTGGTCGAGCAACTGGCTGTGTTTGCCCAGCTCGAGGGCAATGAGTTGGCCGCCTTTGACTCGCCTGCGCCGCGTGGCGCCCAACAGTTCGATCCGATTTTGTTGCGCCCCGTCGATGAGTTGGAACTCACCGTGCGTTCTGCCAACTGCCTCAAGGCCGAAAATATTTTCTATATTGGCGACTTGATCCAGCGCACCGAAAACGAGTTGCTTAAAACGCCGAACCTGGGCCGCAAGTCGCTCAACGAAATCAAAGAAGTGCTCGCCTCTCGAGGCCTGACTTTGGGCATGCGGCTCGAAAGCTGGCCACCGGCGGGCTTGGACAGCAAGCGCTGAAACCAGTCATCAGATAAAACAAGGCATCCGTCCCCTGGCCGTACCTGATACGGCGGCCGGCAAAACAAGCTAGAAAGGAATTGACATGCGTCACGGACACGGACTTCGCAAACTAAATCGCACCAGCGAGCACCGCCTCGCCATGTTGCGCAACATGATGAATTCGTTGATTGCCCACGAAATCATCAAAACCACGGTGCCCAAAGCCAAAGAGCTCAGGCGCGTGGTGGAACCCATGATCACTTTGGCCAAAGAACCCACTTTGGCCAATAAACGCCTGGCCTTTAACCGCCTGCGTGACCGAGATAGCGTGGTCAAGTTGTTCGCAGATTTGGGTCCGCGTTACAAAGCGCGCCCAGGCGGCTACACCCGCATTTTGAAAATGGGTTTCCGCGTGGGTGACAACGCACCTATGGCATTGGTGGAGTTGGTCGATCGCCCCGAGATTACCGTCGGCAGTGAACCAAACAGCGCTGAGTAAGCTAGAATCATTGACTTACCGCGCGATGGAGCAGCCTGGTAGCTCGTTGGGCTCATAACCCAAAGGTCG
>RFNL01000093.1 GCA_009927195.1 Betaproteobacteria bacterium
GCCAAGCAACTCGCGGTCTGGCGCCAAGCGTTGTTGCCGCTCAACGGCGTAGGCCTGGGCCAGCGAAACGCTTTCCACAAAACCGATCAAGGCTATCAACAAAGCGGGCACACACAAAGCCAGCCATTGCGCGCCATCGAGGTGCACCAACTGCCAAGCGGGCAGGCCCGGCTCGATCGGCCCCACCACGGCCACACCCAGCCCCGTCGCACCACCGGTTTGCGCCACGATGAGCGTGGCCGCCAACACCACGGCCAAAGGGGCCATGCGGGCCAGCCACAGGCCCGCAGTCGGCAAACCCGTTAAGCGCTTCCAAGCTTGGGCCAAATAGGTGCGGGCCCACCACAAGATGGCCAAGGCTCCCAATCCCAGCGCCGCCGTGGGCCGGTGCACCTGCTCCCATTGCATCCACACGCCTGCCAAGGTATTGGCCACACCCCGCCCAGCGATGGTCAGCCCCAGCATGCCTGGCAATTGACCAACGGCAATCAATATGGCCGCACCAGTGACAAAACCGCTGATCACCGGTTGACTCAAAAAGTAAGCCAGGAACCCCAAGCGCAACACACCGGCCAGGGCGAGCATCAAACCCGATAGCAAGGCCAAGCCCATGGCCAGGGCCACATATTCGGGCGAGCCTGCCACGGCCATGGGCAACAAGGCGCTGGCCGTCATCAAAGAGGTGACCGCCACCGGGCCCACGGCCAACACCTGGCTGCTGCCCAAGAAGGCATACGCCAACACCGGCCACACACTGGCATACAAACCCATGGTGGGCGGTAAACCCGCGAGCATGGCGTAAGCCAGGCTTTGTGGAATCACCAACACCGTGACCACCGCACCGGCCACGGCATCGCCCGCCCAATGCCGGCGCTGATCAGCGCGCCACCAACTGGGCCAGCGCAACCCGGACATCAAGCTTGCAGACCCGGTTGATTGGCACCCCAAATCATTCGTAGGCTCGGGCCATCTCGCGCAATTGGGTCGAGCGCGCACCCGAGCGGCAAAAGGCCAGCACCGGTCCGCTTTGCTGGCCCAACCACTGGGCAAAAGCGCGCGCTTGCTCCGGGGTGATCATGCCTGCAATGACGGGCAGGAAAGCGTAAGTCAGTCCAGCGGCTTGGGCTGCCTGGGCCATTTGGTCGCTGGTGGGTTGATCCGGGCCGCCCTCGCCATCGGGGCGGTTGTTGATCACACTTTGAAACCCCATGGCGGCCACAGCGGCCATGTCTTCGGGCATCAATTGACCAATGGTGGCAAACTGTTCGCTGTGGTGGGTGACGGGCAATGACATGGGCTTCCTTCTGTTGGGCATTGGGTGTGGTCGGGCAATTTAACCCAAGTCGGTTCAGGCCAGGGCCTGGGTGGATTTGGCGCGCTCGCGCAAGACAAATTTTTGAATCTTTCCCGTAGAGGTTTTGGGAATGGGCTCAAAGCGCACCTCGCGCGGCACTTTATAGCC
>RFNL01000094.1 GCA_009927195.1 Betaproteobacteria bacterium
GGCCAATAAACCACGGCAATGCGCCACCAGGTCTTCGGCCTTGATCTGGTGGCCCGCTTTCAGTTCGACAAAGGCCAAAGGCGTCTCGCCCCATTTGGGATCGGGCTTGGCCACCACCGCACAGGCCATCACGGCAGGGTGGCGGTACAAGGCATCCTCCACCTCCAATGAACTGATGTTCTCGCCGCCCGAGATGATGATGTCTTTGCTGCGGTCGCGGATCTTCACATAGCGGTCGCTTTCGATCACCGCCAGGTCACCGGTGTGGAACCACCCGCCCGCAAACGCTTTTTGGGTGGCGCTGGGGTTTTTCAGATAGCCCTTCATGACGATGTTGCCACGAAACATGATCTCGCCCATGGTCTGACCATCGGCGGGCACCTCTTGCATGCGTTCGGGATCCATCACCGTCATGCCCTCTTGCAGTTCGTAGCGCACCCCTTGGCGGCCATTGAGGCGGGCTTGCTCAGACAGATCGGCATGGGCCCAGTGGTCGCGCTTGACCGCACCGGCGGCCGGCCCATAAACCTCGGTCAAGCCATACACATGGGTGATGTCAAAACCAATTTGGGCCATGCCCTCGATCATGGCCGCCGGCGGCGCAGCGCCAGCGACCATGCCACGCACACCGGGCGGAACCCCTTCGCGCAAGGCCGGGTCGGCTTGGATGATCAAGTTGTGCACGATGGGGGCCGCGCAGTAATGGTTCACCGCATGCTCGCGCATGGCTTGCAAAATCGCACCGGCCTCGACTTTGCGAAGGCAGACATGGGTGCCGCCAAGCATGGCCACCGTCCAGGGAAAGCACCAGCCATTGCAATGGAACATGGGCAGCGTCCACAAATAGCGCGGAAAGTGCGGCATGGTCCAGGTGGCGGCATTGCACACCGCGTTCAAATAAGCGCCCCGGTGATGGGTCACCACGCCCTTGGGGTCGCCGGTGGTGCCCGATGTGTAGGACACGGCGATCGCATCCCACTCATCGGCGGGGCCTTGCAGGTGCGCCAGCGGCGGGTGCTTGGCCAACAAATCCTCATAACCCCAATCGCCCAACAGCGCACCCTCCCCGGAGTGCTCAGAGTCGCTCACATCAATCACGATCACGTTGCGCCCATGCACCTCGCGCAAGGCCTTCAGGGCCACGCCCATGGTGGGTGCAAATTCGGTATCGGTGATCAGCACACTGGCCTCGCAGTGGTTCATCTGCCATGCAAGCAACTCGGCGTCGAGCCGCGTGTTCAAGGCGTTGAGCACGGCATTGAGCGCGGGCAATGCGTAATGCGCCTCAATCATCTCGGGCGTGTTGTGCAACATCACACTGACCGTGCTGCCGCGCCCCACGCCCAGGCTTTGCAAAGCCGCTGCCAAGCGGGCTGAGCGATCGCGCAATTGGGCCCAGTTATAGCGGCGACGGCCATGGATGACGGCGGGCAAATCGGCAAACACCTCGGCACTGCGCTCGACAAAGCTCACCGGTGACAGCGGCACATGGTTGGCGGGGTTTTGATCGAGATGTTGTTCGTAAATGGATGGCATGCGGGTCTCCTGCAAAAAAGCTGGGTGCGAGAAGGCTTCAAACCTGGTCAAGGGCTTGATCAACATCCCACAAAATATCGTCAATGTGCTCCAAACCCACCGACACGCGCACCATGTCGGGGAGCACACCGGCTTTGAGTTGCTGGGCCTCATCGAGTTGGCGGTGGGTGGTGGAGGCGGGGTGGATGATCAGGGTGCGGGTGTCGCCAATATTGGCCAAGTGGCTCATGAAGCGGGCCGACTCAATGAAACGCACTCCCGCGGGCAAACCACCCTTGACCCCAAACACCAGCAAACCCGAGGCACCTGCAATGCCATCGACCACGCGCATTTGTTTTTGCAACAAGGCGTGTTGCGGGTGATCGGACAGGCCCGGGTAGTGCACCCAACTCACCTTGGGGTGGTTTTGCAAGTGACGCGCCAGCGCCAACGCATTGCGGCAGTGGCGCTCCATGCGCAGGGGCAGGGTTTCGATGCCTTGCAATATTTGCCATGCGCTGGTGGGGGCCAAGCTGGCCCCAAACACGT
>RFNL01000226.1 GCA_009927195.1 Betaproteobacteria bacterium
GCGGCGAGTTCAAAGGTATCTCACTCAGCCGTGCCTGAGGCTGGGGCCGTCTGTGGCAAACGCACCTGGGTCAGCAACAACAGGCCCAGGGCAAACAAAATGGCCGTGCTGACCAAGGCCATTCGCTGATTGCCGTCGCTGGCCCAAGTGACCACGCCATACAACAAGGGCCCGAACACGCTGGCCAAGCGCACGGCAAAGGTCCAAGCGCCAAAGTAAACCGCCAATCGATCGGGCGGTGCAAACAGACCTACCATGGCCCGGCCACAGGATTGGCTGGCGCCCATGCTCAAACCGGCCAAAGTGGCCGCGCCCCAAAAAGAAAGTTTGTCGGTGGCGGCAGCGGCCCAAAAACAAGTGATACACCACACCACCAAGGTCAGGGCCAGGGCGCGGCGATGCCCAAATCGGTCCTGGGCATGACCCAACACCAGCGCACCCAAAGCAGCGGCAATGTTGAGCAGAAACACCATCAGCATGGTCTCGGTGGTTTCAAAGCCCATGACCGTTTGGGCATAGATGGCGGCCAAGGCAATTGCCACCGCCACCCCCGCTTGGTAGGCCACGGTGCAGGCCAGCAGCCACCCAAAAGACGCTTGCGTTGACACCTCGGCCCAAATGCTGCGCCATTGCACCCACCAGTTGCGGAGCAAGCCACCCCCCCAATGGACTGGTGAATCCTGCGGCACAGCGCGTTCGCGCAAACAGGCAAAAGTGACCCCACTGGCCAAGACAAAGACCGCCGCCGTGATCAGCATGGTGATGGGCACAAACTGGCCCGCCGTTTGGCCTTGGGCTTGAGCCCAAAACACATAAGCCAAACACAGCCCTAGGGTGAGCATTCCCCCCACATAGCCCCAGGCCCAGCCCCAGGCACTGACGCGGCCCATGGCATCGGGAGGGGCTAACTCTGGCAAAAAAGCGGCCGCCAAAGATTCACCGTAAGCGAAAAACATTTGGGACAGCGCCATCAACAACCGGCCCACAACACATCGCCGGCCCCCACCGTCGCCAGCGCTGCGGTGCACACCACACAGCCCACGGTGCTGATGAGCAAGGCGGGTTTTTTGGCGGCTCTGTCATCGGCCCAAGCGCTGATGGTGGGCAGGCTGAGCATGACCAGCGCATGCGACAGCGACAGCGAGAAAGTCCATGCCAAGGTGGCCCAATCCGCACCAGCGGCCACCACACCCACAAAATAGGCTGAGAACACAGCGGTCAGCACCACCGTGGCATAGCCCGAGTTGGCGAAATCGTACATGGCCCAGCCCAGCAAATCGCGCCGGGTCACGCCGGGGTTCAAAGGCAAGGGGCTCACTCAGTGCAGGTGACGTGGCTTGCGTGGGCCGCCATGGCCGGGGTTACCACCCGGCCCACGGGGTGGCCGATCCAATCGCATGGAGTTGACCAAGGCATCGAAACGACCCGAAAACAACTTATCGATTTCAGCCACCACACCCCCCAACTCTGAGCCGTCAAAGTGGCGCTCCATCATGTGGATGATATCGCTGACCAGCAAATCGCGCTGCACTTGCATGATGGCTGCGGGGCTGGGGCCGACAAACAGCATCAAAAAGTCATCGCGCGACTCGCCTTCAACAGGGCCGTCCTCTTGGTCGAATTCGGTGTCGTAAAAAGTGACCTCGATGGAGGCACCGGCCAAGGTCAGTTCGTTCAAATTCATGCACATGTCGTCCAGGCATTGGCGGAAATCATCGTCGCCCGCCACTGTCCAGCACATGCGCAGCACTTTATCGGCCTCGTCAAAGTGCAAGCCCGGCTCCTCCTCGTAAGCACTGACTGCGCCTTCGGTCAATGACTTGGCTCCGGCGTATTTCCACAGGGGGCGCAAGGCCTCGTGCAGTTGCTGCAAACCAACCTCTTCACGCAAAGGCACATCACCATGGAGGTGGATTTCAAAGGGCTGGTTGTATCGCGGCATGGCTAAATTCTTTCTGGTGCCCGGGACCGGAATCGAACCGGTACGCCCCTTTTCAGGAAAGCGGCGGATTTTAAGTCCGCTGTGTCTACCAATTTCACCACCCGGGCCATGGAGGATCGAGCATTGTCGCAAACTTCGATGCAGGTTCCTGCCACTGTCTCGTGCGATGATGCGCATCCATGTCATACCCCCAAGCAACCCACCCTCATGAACGCTGGATATTGTGGGTACTGGCCGGCATTCAGTTCAGCCACATCGTCGACTTCATGATCATGATGCCGCTGGGGCCTCAAATCACCCGTCAGTTCGACATCGGTGACGCAGCCTTTGGCTTTTTGGTGTCCGCCTACACCTGGGCCGCCGCTATTTCAGGATTGGTGGCCTCCGCTTATGTGGACCGGTTTGACCGCAAACGCTTGCTGCTGGTTTTGTTTGTGGCCTTTGCCATTGCCACCTTGGGTTGTGCCGTGGCCTGGAGTTACGCCAGTCTGGTGGCCGCACGCATTGCCACAGGCTTTTCGGAGGTGTGCTGTCTGCACTGGTGCAAACCATGGTGGCCGAGTTGATTCCTTTTGAACGGCGGGGTCGCGCCATGTCGATCATTTTGTCGGCCTTTTCACTGGCCACCGTGGTGGGTGTGCCTTCGAGTTTGTTCATTGCCGCCTGGTCGAGTTGGCACATGCCGTTTGTGGCGATTGCAGTGATGGGTTTGCTTTTGTCTGTGCTGGCTTGGCGCGTTTTGCCCCGCATGCGCGGCCACTTGCAAAGCCATGACAGGCCTGCCGTTCTCGCCATGTTGACCAGTGTGCTGGCCGATGTGAACCACCGCTGGGCTTTTTTGTTTTCGGCCTTAATGATGTTCACAGGTTTTGCGGTCATCCCCTACATCACAATTTACCTGCAAACCAATGTGGGCTTGAACAAGCAAGAAGTACCGCTGATTTATTTGTTTGGCGGGGCTGCCACGTTGTTCACCGCGCGCTGGATTGGCAAGCTCAGCGATCGGCATGGCAAGGTGTTCATGTTCAGCGCACTGGCCGCTTTGGTGGTGCTGCCCTTACAAGTTTTGACGCATTTGGGCGCGGTGGCATTGCCCTGGGTGATTGGCTTGAACACCGTGATGTTTGTGGTGCTCAGCGGACGCATGATTCCCGGCATGGCCTTGGTGGGGGCATCGGCCAATCCGGAGGTGCGCGGCAGCTTCATGGCCATCAACAGCGCGGTGCAGTCGCTCAGCATGGGTGCTGCGGCCTTTGTGGGCGGGCTGATCATTTCACGCGATGCGCAAGGCATGGTGCAAAACTACGGCTGGAATGCCATGGTGGGCAGCGTGGCGAGTTTGCTGTCGATCTGGGTGGTGCGCCGCCTGGTGGTGCGCGGCACCGGCCCGATCATCAATCAGCCTTCGCCCCCGAAGCCTTGACGATGGGGCCCCAACGGGTCACTTCGGCGCGGTTCATTTCGGCCATTTGGGCCGGCCCATACCCCATGATGTTGTAGCCCATGTCGGTCATGCGCTTGACGTAATCCGGCGACTTCGTGCCTTTGATGGCTTCGCTGCTGAGCTTGGCGATGATCTCCGCTGGCGTTCCAGCAGGCACCGACAAACCAAACCACACACCTGATTCGTAATTGGCCACACCAGCCTCGGCAATGGTGGGCAGATCGGGCAGAGCCGGATCGCGCTTGGCACCGGTGGTGGCCAAGGCGCGCAATTTACCGGCCTTGATGTGGGGCAATACCGATGGGATGTTGTCAAACATCATCATCACCTGGCCACCGAGCAAATCGTTGACCGCAGGCGCGCTGCCTTTGTAGGGTATGTGCAGCATATTGGCGCCGGTAAGGTACTTGAACATCTCGCCCGACATGTGGATGCTGGTGCCGCTGCCGCTGGAGGCGTAATTGACCTGCATTGAAGGGTTCTTGGCCATGGCAATCACCTCGGCCACGCTATGGGCCTTGACCGAAGGGTGCAGCACCAGCACATTGTTGAGTGAGACCAAAGCGGCCACAGGAACAAGGTCTTTGTTGGGGTCGAAAGGCATCTTGGCGTACAAAGCGGGGTTGATGCCTTGAATGCCACTGGTGGTCATGAAAATGGTGTAACCATCGGGCGCGGCGCGTGCGGCCTCTGCGCCGCCGATGTTGCCTCCTGCGCCCGGGCGGTTTTCAACGGTGACGGGCTGACCCAGGTTTTTAGACAACTCGTTGGCAATGGCACGTGAAGCAATGTCCACCGCACCCGCGGGCGGAAAGGGACAAATCAGGCGGATGGGCTTGTTGGGAAAGCCCTGGGCCAAAGCGCAATGGCCCCACGCGGTCATGGCCAGTGCGGCCAGCACAGTGAGTCTTCGGTGGTATGAGCGCATGAAAATTCCTTTGATCCAAATATTTTTTGACATCCTACTCGCCTTGCGCGCTCATACCCAGGCTGCCGAGCTGCTAAGGGCTGCAACTGGCCTAGGAAAAACCCGCAAAAAAACCCGCGCAAGGCGGGTTGTTTGGGCACCAGAGGGTGTCAGACCACGTTCTTTTCGTATTCGGCCTCTTGGGCCAGGTGCACCCAGTCCACGATGTCGCCGCTGGGCTGATAGCCGATGACCAGTTGCTCCAGCATTCGCCGCAACACGCCCACATCGTTGACATCCAATGCCACTTGCATGGCAATCAAGCGGTCTTGTAATTCGGCCCAGGGGATTTTTTCTTCGTTTGCTTTCATGATGCGCGGGTGCAAAGTGGCTTGTGGGTCATGGCCAATCAGCAACTCTTCATACAGCTTTTCGCCCGGGCGCAAACCAGTGACTTCGATGGCGATGTCACCATCGGGGTTGTCGTCGGTGCGCTGCGTCAGACCAGACAGTTCGATCATGCGCTGGGCCAAATCCATGATCTTGACCGACTCGCCCATGTCAAGCACAAACACATCGCCACCCTTGGCCATGGCACCGGCTTGAATGACCAATTGCGCCGCCTCAGGAATGGTCATGAAAAAGCGGGTCACCTCTGGATGGGTCAAGGTGATGGGGCCTCCGTTTTTGATTTGCTGTCGGAACTTGGGCACCACCGATCCCGATGAGCCAAGCACATTGCCAAAGCGGACCATGGAAAAAATGGTGTTGCACTCCGTGCTGGCCAAACCTTGCAAAACCAATTCAGCCAAACGCTTGCTTGCGCCCATGATGTTGGTGGGCCGTACGGCCTTGTCGGTGCTGACCAACACCATGTCCGACACCCCTTGCTCGGCAGCCAGCTGGGCCACCGTCCAAGTGCCCCACACATTGTTTTTCAAGGCCTCAGCCGGGTTGTGCTCCACCAAAGGAACATGCTTGTAAGCAGCGGCGTGGTAGATGGTGTCCGGTTTCCAGGTGGTGATGATCTCTCTCATCCGCTCGACATCGCGCACCGATGCCAACAAAGGCACCAACATGGGGGCGCCCTCGCCCATCAACTGGGCTTTATCAAGCAATTCCTGATGAACCTCGTAGAGTGCAAATTCGCTTTGATCTACCAACAGCAAGGTATGGGGTTTGAGCTTGAGCAACTGGCGGCACAACTCGCTGCCAATTGATCCACCAGCGCCGGTGATGAGCACCACCTTGCGGGTGACGTTGCGCCCGAGCAAGATGTGGTTGGGCGGCACCGATTCGCGACCCAGCAAATCATCGATGTCGAGCTCCCGAAGGTCTGCCGTGCTGACCTTGCCTTGGGCCAACTCCATCACGCTGGGCAAGGTGCGCACAGATACCTTGGCCTGCTGCATCAATGACAAGATTTCGTTGCGCCGCTTGCGATTGGCCGATGGCAAGGCGAGCAATACATCGCTGATGCCCAAAGATGTCACCAAAGCGGATAAATCCTGCGGGTTGTAAATGGGCAAAGCATTGAGCACATGGCCATGCAAACGGTCGTCGTCGTCCAAATAGCCCACGACCCGCATTTCATAGCTATTGGCCAAGGCATTGGCGAGTTGGCGTCCAGCCGAACCAGCGCCATAAATGAGCACCTTGGGCAAGCTACCCAGCTTGAGCTGAGACAGGTAAAGCCCGCCCAACCAATAACGCGCCAAGGCGCGCGATGAACCAATCAAGAACAACACCAACAGCGGCTGGATCAGCCCAACGGTGCGAGGCACACCTGACACCCCCATCAAGGTGAAAATGGACAGGTAAATCAGGGCGTACAGCCCGACGGCTTTGCCGACCGTGACCAAGGCGGGCCAACCCGAATAGCGAAAAATGGCCCGATACAACCCAAACACCACAAAAACCGGCAAGGCCAACAACAAAGAGGCCAGCGTGGGAATCAAGGGCCTGAATTCGGCATGCGACGACAAAGCCACCCATTCGCCCAAACGCAGGTAAAAAGCGAGCGATACCGCTACCACACACAGACTGGCATCGACCAGCAACACAATGATCCGCTTGATGGTGCGCGGCAAGGCCAGGGTGGGCATGGCGGCGGCGACAAAGGGGTTATGAAGGTTCATGGCTCAGTGCGAAACACCCTCTCGGCGCATCACCTTCAAAACGGTGAGCCAGAGAATTTTGAGGTCGAAAAAAAAAGATTGGCGCTGCATGTATTCAGTGTCAAGCCTGACTTTGTCAGGTATCGGCAATTCATCGCGGCCATTGATCTGGGCCCAACCGGTCAAGCCGGGTAATAACTGGTCCACTCCTGCTTGGCTGCGCAAGGCGATCAAATCCGCTTGGTTGAACAAGGCCGGTCTTGGCCCCACCAGGCTCATGTCGCCCACCAAGATGCTCCACAACTGGGGCAACTCGTCCAAGCTGGTGCGGCGCAAAAATCCACCCACGGGCGTGAGTTGCGCCCATGGATTGGCCAACAAATGGGTGGCCACAGCGGGGGTATCCAACTTCATGGTGCGAAATTTGGGCATGCGAAAAATGCGGTTGTGCCGGCCCACCCGGTCCGACCAATAAAGCACCGGGCCTTTGGAGGTGGCCGCCACCAAAAGGGCCAGCAGCACACAGGGTACACACAGTGCCAATATGG
>RFNL01000054.1 GCA_009927195.1 Betaproteobacteria bacterium
AGCCAAGTCATCATTTACCTGATTGCGGACGGACGCCGTGATATGCAGAGCGTGCTTGCCCGCCGCCTGTTGGGCGCTTGATCCGCAGCAACCCGCACCAGTGCTCATCAGCTCGGGAAGCTAGTCTGCACACGGTCAACCATCCACCACCAAATGCATTTTGAGAGAAGCTCTCTCACTTTTTGAGAATCCCGCAGAGACCCTGTCGCTGCGGGGTTTACTGGACTGAGCCAAATTTTCGTTTGGATGGGAATGAATTTCCCTTTTGAGATCCTTGTCAAGCATCGAGTAACTCTACCGTGTAGTTGCGGCCGTGATGGACTTACACCTTTCAACTGTCAGCTTTTCACCTCTGCTCAACCTTCACTGATTTGCCCACATTTAGCTGGCATATGACTTTTTTTGCCAGTGTTTATGGTGATGGCTAGCCCCATGTTTCAAACGACCACCTACATGAAATTTCAAAACAAAGTCATTCATGTCGTAAAATTTAGAGTCAATTTTTATCTGACTTTGATGTGTTAACAATGAATTTGTTTGGTCAGGCGTGTCCGGGCACGGCGGTAGCATAGTGATTTATTGATAACTTTATGATAAATATTCATAGCCGTGACTCAATCCCAAGTCTGGGTTTGGCCGATTATCAAAAATGCATATTCAAATTTCAAAAAAAATGATCATTACCCATTTGGTCTCCCTCTAGAGACAATTTGTTTTTTTTTGCTTGCTGGATATAGCCCATCTGGACATTATTTTTTTTAATCACCCCATTGACTAGAAGATAAAAATTTTTGAGAAGATTTAAACATGAAAGATGTCAATGAGAAAATATAACTCTCGCAAGAGAATTCTTGTCACTGGCGGTGCCGGTTTTCTTGGTTCTCACCTCATCGACAGACTTCTAGAAAGAGGGGATGAAATTCTCTGCGCAGATAACCTGTTCACAGGGACAAAGCGCAACATAGAACATCTCTTCAATCACCCAAATTTTGAGTTTTTGCGTCACGACGTGACTTTTCCAATTTATGTTGAGGTGGACCAGATCTACAATTTAGCTTGTCCTGCGAGCCCAATTCACTACCAGCATGATCCCGTGCAAACCACCAAAACCAGTGTTCACGGTGCCATCAATTTGCTCGGACTGGCCAAGAGAGTGAGAGCCCGTATTTTTCAGGCAAGCACCAGCGAAGTTTATGGCGACCCAGCGGTCCACCCTCAAACGGAGGACTATTGGGGCAATGTGAATCCCATTGGCATTCGAAGTTGTTATGACGAAGGTAAGCGCTGCGCTGAGACCTTGTTTTTTGATTACCACCGCCAGCACGGACTCGATATTCGAGTGGCTCGGATTTTTAACACCTACGGTCCTCGCATGCACCCCAATGATGGGCGCGTGGTGAGTAACTTTATAGTGCAGGCATTGCTCGGAGAAGACATTACCATTTATGGTGAGGGTCGCCAAACACGCAGCTTCTGTTATGTGGACGATTTGATTGAGGGATTTATTCGTTTCATGAATATCCCCAGTGGCATAGATGGTTCACCAGGTTTTCCGGGACCTTTGAACTTGGGCAACCCAGGCGAATTCACCATCCGAGAACTGGCTGAAAAAATCATTGTGCTGACTGGCTCGCATTCCAAACTGGTATTTAAGCCACTTCCAGCAGATGACCCTATGCAGCGACGGCCTGATATCAGTTGCGCGCAGCAACATCTGGATGGATGGACTCCTCAGGTGCCTTTAGAGGATGGTTTGAAAAAAACCATTGCTTATTTTGACGAACTACTTATGGCTGGTCATTAATGCGAATTGATTGCCTCTCCTACTTCAACCCTTTTAAGTATGGGGGCGGAGGAGAGATGATCACTCGATCTTTGATTGAAGCTGGTCGTAGACGCGGTCATACCATTCGTCTGCGATCAGTCCGCCCTCGCGTCAATGAATGCGACAGCTCGGCAGAACTTTATTGGTTGGTTGATGTGTTTAATTTCCCGCAAACCCTCAAGAGCAGGGGCAGCTGGCTGCGTTTTCCGCCTGACCTATTGAAAGAAATTGCAGCCAATCGGCTATTCATCCATATGAGTAACGCATACGTTGACGTTTGCAACCTTGGTCATTTGCCCTGTTCCGGTTTGGTCTATGCTCAATGCCAGCACAAGTCGCCGGCACACATCATCCACAACTTGGCGCTTCGTGACTTTGGGCGAGAGTGCTTTGCACTGGATCCCCTGGTACGCAATCTGTTTTCACGTTCGGCGATGAATGTCTATTTGTCGCCCCTTCATCAGCAGACCATAGAGCGCATTTTGGGCGATGTCCGAGGTCGTTCGAGCTTTGTCCTCAAGCCTACGATAGACACAAGCATGTTCTACGACCAGGGACTTGAGCGTGACATTGACTATCTTTTCGTTGGAGTCATAGGAGAGGCCAAGGGCCTGACTGCAATGCGTGAACAGTTTCGCGATGCTGATATTCACTTCGTTGGCAAAATTGCCCCGGGGGAGAAATTGGACTTTGGCACCTATCATGGCAGTGTTCCCTATTCTGAAATTCCGAAATATATGAACAGAGCCAAGTATTTTGTCTTTCTGCCTCGATGGCCAGAGCCGCAGGGGCGTGTGGTTACTGAGGCTGCGCTTTGCGGATGTCAATTGATCACCAACCATAATGTCGGTGCAACTTCATTTCCATTCAACATTGGCAATCCAAGTAATTTTTCCAACGCTACTGAAGAGTTTTGGGATGCGATGGAGCAAATCCCGTCATGACCCATAAACATCTAAAAGTCAGCTTCATCATCCCCGTTCTTCACCTTAAGCGCCCCTTGAACAAGGCGCGTTTTTTCATGCCGCGCTATACCCTGGTCGATGTGTTGCGTGATTTGCATAACAACGTAACTTTGACGCATGAGGTGATAGTTGTCTGCAATGGACAAGATAAGGAGTTAATTGATTTAGTCACAGCACACGAACACATTCATAAATACTGCCTCAACAGCGTCAATGTGGGCGTTGCTCGTTCTTGGAACATGGGGGCAGAAATGGCCGAGGGTGAAGTACTCTGCTTTGTCAATGATGATGTTGAAATTGGTTCCGGTGGTGTTGAAAAACTTTACGAGGTACTGATGGAGTCGCAGACCGTAGGGCAGGTTGGGCCCGTGGGCGCTCGTTGGAATGGAGCCAAGCACGAAAGATTTGTAGGCGAAAAAAATATAGAGGAAGCCGACGCCATAGCTGGGTTTCTGTTCATGTTGCGTGAAAATTCTTTTCGCAATGTCGGTGGCTTTGATCCATCGTACTCACCCGCAGGCTTTGAAGAGATTGACATGAGTTTTGCACTTAGAGCGCAAGGGCTGAAGTGTTTGGCGGTGCCTGGCCTGAACCTCATCCATCACCACCATCATGGGGTGAGCAGTTACAACAGCACTGTGTCTTATCTTGGAAAAGAAATTGATACGCAGGCACTTCACCTTCGCAACAAAGCCTATTTTGAAAAGAAGTGGAAGATTCCAAGTGCTTAAAACGATAGTTAACCGATTATTCAGAAAGAAGGTTGTTTACGGCAGTGATTTTTTTGCTGATGCTTGGTTTCGGGAATGGTTGCAGCTTCGACTGGTACTGGCTGCAATGCTAAGCAGCGAACCTGAATGGAAAAGTATTTTGGATTTTGGGTGTGGTCCAGGCGTGATGATTGACCTGATGAGGGACAAAGGTGTTGACTACATGGGCTGCGATTATTCGGTCGAAGCCAGACAGTTGTATCTGAAGCACTTTGGCAAATTTCCTGATTACTATGTCACCAACTTGGAAGAGTCAGCCATCAGTTCAAAAGATGTCATGTTGGCATTTGATGTGCTGGAGCACATGCTTGATGACGAGATTGAAGGGCTGTTGAAAAAGGTCTCGTCAATCAGCGAACTTCTCTTTAATATAAGTCGTGCTCGTGGCATTGCCGGACACATCAATCTAAAGTCTGATCTCGAATGGATTACCTTCATGCGTAAGCAAGGTTATGAATTTCAAGATGATCGAACTCGCAAGCTCAGAATAATATACACCCAAATGCGGCCTGGTTCGCCCGACGCTTGGGACAAAAATTTGTTTCTATTTCAACGAATAGGTGATAGATGAATCAAGCCGACATGCCTAGCTCAGCGTATTTCACAGGCAGTCGAATAGATTTGCTGGGAGTTTTGCCCAGTGCTTGCAATCGTGTGCTTGATGTCGGCTGCGGCTTTGGCGGTTTTGGTCGCAGCCTGCGTGAGGCTGGTGTCAACGAGGTGTATGGCGTTGAAATCAATCCTGATGCAGCCCCATATCTGAAAAATGACTACACGCAATTTTGGATTGGCGATGTTGAGACGGTTGAAATTCCATCGGATACAACACTATTTGATTGCATTGTTTTTGCTGATCTCCTTGAGCACCTTCGTGATCCTTGGGGCACCTTGCTGAAGTACAAAAAATGGTTGCGTCCTGGTGGTTATGTGGTTGCCAGTATTCCTAATGTCCGTAATATTGCATTGGTTTACAACCTGGTGTTGCGCGGCCGATGGAAATATGAAGACTCAGGCCTGCTGGATCGGACGCATCTGCGGTTCTTTACACGCAAGGAAATCGTTGACATGTTCGAAGCAAGTGGATTGAAAATCGACAAGATGATGTACAACCGAGAAAACTTGTCTTTATTCAGACGGATTGCAACGGCCCCACTTATTGCTTTCATTCCGGATTTATCAATTTGCCAATTTTTGATACGCGCTCGGCTCACATGAACATTGTTGTCGTTGCGTCGTTAACTCTTCCGGCTACAGCAAACTATCTGATCGTTGCCTTGCGTGAGAACGGGCACGAATTACTGGTTTGCTCCGATCTCCCAAGCCCCCTGGCCAATGTCAATCGTCGCGGAGTTGTTGACGTGGATCAGCTATGCAGAGGCTTCAAATTCTCACCCGAACTATTTCTGTTCATTGAGGGTGGAAGCATGCAATTGTTTCCTGCGGGGTTGGAAATGCTGCCTTGTATCACTGCATGGTACGGCATTGACACTCATATGGACTTTGCCAAACACTTACGCATATCACGGCTGTTTGACGTAAGCTTCATTGCGCAAAAAGAATATGTCGCACGATTGCACCAAGAGGGTTTGCCGCAAGTTCACTGGTTACCGCTTGCATTTGCCCCGGAATTACTGCCCCTGCCCCTGCCGCAAAAGTGTGTCGATATCGCGCATGTGGGCTCTATGCATGTTCCAGCCAACCCTCAACGGCATGCACTACTCAACTGCCTTAGACGTGTATTCCCCTCTCATTTTTTCAATTCTGCCAGCCCAATGGAGATGCAACGCATCTATGCCCAATCCCGAATTGTTTTCAATAAAAGTGTGCACAATGATGTCAATATGCGCTTCTTTGAAGCGGCAGGTGCCGGCGCCGTTATCGTGACTGATCCAATTGTTGAAAATGGTTTGGAAGAGCTATTTGAAGAGGGGACCCACTACCTTGTCTATCAAGACGAGGAATCTCTTTTGAGAATGGTGAGAACGTTACTGTCTGATCCCGATCGTTGCATGGATATGGGCGCGGCAGCAAGGCACAGGGTCCTGGATCGACACACCTATGCACATCGCGTGAAGGAAATGCTGGCTTTACATGCTGGTGCGCAGAAACGGGCAAATCCAACCCCTGAAGACTATTTTGCCGTTTACCTTAAGTTGGGTCTGCTTGGTGCTGCTTTGCATTCGGTCGGAAAATCAATACAAACATCCGACGGTGGAAAATATCGTCAATTTTTGGGTGGAATAATCGCCGGATTACTTTTTGTTCTCTCAGGCGTTTTAAGCTGGATTGAGCGGCTTAGAGCCCGGTGAATGGATATTCCTGTGTTTCTGATTGCTGACAGTTATTCATCATTTACATCTGACTCTTACTTTATCTCCACAATTTTGTTATACCCAATGTACTTGTTCTCCATTCAGGTGCCTGAATTCATTTAAAACGCGCATTGTGTTGTTTGATTAAACCCAATGGCAGCAACATTCAAACAAAACTTTGTCTGGACAACTTGTCTTTCTGCAGTCAGTTTTTTGACTGGTTTTGCCACTCTTGCAGTCATTTCCTATCAATTTGGGACTTCTGCAGAGCTAGATGCATACTGGGTTGCTTTTACCATTGTCAATGTCTTGGCATTCCCTTTGGCCCCCTTGCGCGAGGCTTTGGTTCCAGAGTTCGCTGCGATGAGGCGAGAGGATGCAACTCTGGCAGAGAGATATTTTTCCAGGGTCATGACATTGATTCTCATGGTGGCGCTCACTGGAATCGCGCTTGCTTATCTGTTGTCCGAACATCTGATAGCTGCCGCAGTGAGCAGCAATCAACCCACGACAGCCATCCTCGCAGGTAGCCATCTCTACTGGTTGGCGCCATCTCTTATCTTGATCGCTGTATCAGAAACACAAAGCACTATTTTGGTGGCATACAACCGAACGGTTGAACAGTCAATTTTCCGGATGTTTGGGGCCTTGACCACTTTGGGTGTGCTGTTTATTTTGGTAGATACATTGCATGATAAGGTTATTGCTTCTAGCTTGATGGCAGGGCAATTTGTCACGGTTGCATGCCAGTATTTAACGCTTCGCAGAGTTGGTTTGAAATATAGACCCAGTTGGCCAGATAAGTTGGGTAATCGTTTTTTGGCTGTCAGTGGTGCTTTGATTTTCACATATGCAGCCAGTCAAATTTATGCAATCACAGAAAAGCATGTCCTGACCACTTTCAATCAGGGTGTCATTTCTTCTTTCCAATATGCATCTGCAATTACCAATGTCATCATCACCATTGTTGGAGTCAATCTTTCCAATTTGATGTGGCCCAGATTTCTGGCTTATGCATCGTCAAGCAACAGAGTGAAGATGTTTAATGAGATAACAGTTGTCGTCAGAATAATCATATTATTCATTGGTGGTTTGTGTACCACCGTGTGGATAAACGCTAATTTTTTAATCAATATCATTTTTGCTCGAGGTGCATTTGACGCTGCTGCAGAGGCCATGACCACAGAATCTTTGCGTTTAGCCATCTTCGCCGCCATACCTATCTCGGCTGGATTGGTGATGGGTCGTGCATTGATTTCAATTGGCGAAGCGCGTAGTGTGATGTATACGGGCCTAGGAATGGTTTTAGTGGGGTGCTTGACATTGCTTTTTGGGGGGGGAACAGGTATCACCCAACTTGCCCTGTTGCATTGGTTGATGGCTAATCTGTGTGGCACCTTGATTCAGGCCGTTTTGCTATTGAGGGTATGCAGTGGTTCAAAAGAATTATTTGTAAAGTCTGTGTGGTGGATTGTTCGCTTTACTTTGGCATTGTTATTTGCTGCAACTGCATCTCAGTTTTGCTTGCGAACTTATGTCAGCGGGGTGGACATTGATCTGCTTGAAATTGTTTTGTCTTCCATTTGCTTCGGGTTTTTTTACTTGCCCCTGATTTGGATAATGGGTTTGCTGCGGGGCCTGCCTGTTAATGTCAAATTAAGATAGCGCTCAGATGGCCAAGCTCAAATTACTCATCATTGCACCCAGGTACGGCAGCCTTGGAAGAGGAGTGGAGGTATTTGTCAGAGAGTTTGTTCGACGCCTTGATACCGATTTTCTCGAGGTTACTGTTCTTTCGGGGCCACACTCTGAGGCTGCAAAAGGGGCGAAATTTGAATTCAGTAAGCTTTTATGCCGCGAGAGGACTGAGTCAGGACTTTGGAGGTTGCTCTACAGGCTCCCATCACGCCTTTACCTGGCAAGCACTGATATTGAGTCACTGACCCTGATGTTAAACAGCAGGGTATTCTTGAGAGATAACAACTTTGACATCATCATGCCCTTTGGAGGCATTTGGTCTTACCGGTTTGCCAGTTTCTACAAGAAATCCGCACGAATTATTGCGGTAGGGCATGCAGGACCTGTGCTATCTGAGTTGCATCATTCAGACTTTTTTGTGGCAGTTACCCCTGCAGATGCTGAATTGGCTAGGAATATTTTTCCAAAGATGCCGATTAAGGTGATTCCCAATGGGGTTGATACGTGTCGATTTACCGAACCGATTTCAAAGGAGGTCAGGCCAGTCAAGGTGATACTGTGTTCAGCAGCCTTGACTAAGGGTAAGGGACACGAATTTCTGTTTGATGCTGTTTGGAAATTAGACTCCAATACTCGCCTGCTTTGTGCAGGTCGTGGACCGCTAAAGGATGAATTGACTTCCCACCCACTGTCAAGATCAGGAAGAGTAGATTTTCTTGAATTGACTCCCGAGCAAATGCCTGATTTGTATCAAACTGCTGACGCCTTTAGTCTGGCATCACCCATGGAAACTTTTGGCCTTGTTTTTCTGGAGGCACTGGCTTGCGGATTACCAGTGGTGGCGCATGATGGACCACGTCAGCGCTTTGTGGTTGGAGAGACCGGTTTCTATTGCAATGTTCATGATTGTTGTTCCTATGCTGATGCCCTGAGGCATGCCTTGCAATCAGCGCCAGATATTCGACGCAGAAAGCATGCTGAAGCGTTTCAATGGGATCGGGTGCTGATGCAATACCAAAAAGTTTTTGCAAGTCTTGTTCCGTGACAAGCGAATAACCGGAGAGTTGATCAAAATGTTGAAGATCAGCAATGGAAAGTCCATCAGAAATGAAGTGAGGGATTTTCTACGAAAGAAGAAATTAGCCAATCCAAAATACATTGTAGTTGACTTGGGTGGGTGTGCCAATCCATGGTGTGATGATCTCGTTGATTATTACGTTGATGTGGTTGGAAATAAAGATCGACTCATCAAGGGTGATCTGCAAAATGAAGATACATGGGTGCAAATTGCCGCAGTCAAACCGGATTTCTTTATTTGTACCCATACCTTGGAAGATATCCGTGACCCACAATTTGTTTTGTCACAAGCACACAAGTTTTTCTCAGCAGGATTTGTTTCCATGCCCAACAAGCACCAGGAGTTAAGTCGGGGCATGGAGTCATGGCGCTATCCAGGTTGGTGTCATCACCGTTGGATATTCAGTTGCAGCAACTCCGGCCATCTCAAGGCTATTGCGAAGTTTCCTGTGACAGTATGCTTAAGCAATGGTGGGATTATTTTGTCATGGCTCTTTAGATTTGATCTCATGGCAAAATTGGCGCGCAAATTTAAGCTTGGGCCCTTTCCCAAACCATTGACATGGTTAATACCCTCTCTTGCAAGACCTGAATTTGAGCTTGCAATTCTTTTTGAGGGCGACTTGAATTTTGAATATGTGAATCATGACTATGCCGGACCCAATATAGACGAGCTGATGCAACTTTATCAAGATGAACTCGCAACAGGCTACTGATAACATGAAGCTGTATCAATGAATTCACCTGTTATGGATCCCATGATGCCAGCAAGCCTGCGCTTGCATTTGAAACACGCGCCCGTGGTATTGGCCGATGCAGGGGCGGCTGGCGGAGTGCATCCGCGTTGGTCTATTTTCGGACCATCGGAATTGCAGGTATTAGGGTTTGAACCCGATGTTCGTGCCTTTGACAAACTGCCCAAGCAACAGGACCTCTTTTGGGTCAACGCCGCACTCGGAGCGAATAGCGAAGATGTTGATTTATTGGTGACAATGCATCAAACCAATACCTCCTTGTTGTCGCCAAACAGGGCTGTGATTGACAGGGTCTATCAAAATCCATCAGATTTCGATGTGGTGAAAAGTCTGCGTGTTCCTTGTACGACTTTGGATGCATCGAGTCAAAAGTTTGATTTGAAAATTACATCCCTCAAAGCAGATACCCAGGGAACTGAATTGGCCATCCTTCAGGGAGCTGAAAATTGCTTGTCCCAAAGCCTTCATGTGGTGGAATTGGAGGTGGAATTTTCACAGTTATACGCCGAGCAGCCTTTGTTTGCCGAGGTTGACATCTTTATGCGTGAGCGTGGATTCATGCTGTTTGATTTGGGCAACCTTTTGTGTCACAAGTGGAGGCGAAGTGCACACATCGTTGGCAGAAAAGGGCAGTTGATCGCTGCTGATGCCTTGTATTTCAGAACGCCAGAGAGTTTTAGTACTTTATGCAAAATCTCCCTCGATCCAGTTGCAGAATTAGCCAGGTATTGGGCCGGGTGTGCGGTTTATGGCTATGTGGATCTGGCCTTTGAAATGGCCCTTGAACTGATCAAACTACAAACACTGCCTGAAAAAGTGGTGGAGGATATTGTCAAGTGGGAAAAGACCGTGAATCGCAGGTCTATGTTTTCTCTCACTCGCGGCCGCGGTAGGACGGCTAATTTGTTACGCAATGTCGCTGATAAAGTAGATGCGGTGCGTCATTCTCATTGGCTCAACCCGCTCGGTAATCCTTGACTAAAAGAGGCTTTTCGGTGCGGGTGGTCATCGACACCAAAAATTTCGCACTCTACAACGGCGGGATCGCCCACTGGTTCGCCCCTTTACTGGCAGGTTGGATTACCAATCGTCCCGACATACATTTCATGCTCCTGGGCCCCCCTTTCGAAATGGGTTTTCTACCCCGGACGTCCAACTGGAAGCCTGCAACCGTGACATGGCCAACTTGGCTGCCCAGAGCATTTCGCCACCCGTGGTACGACAACGTCATTTTTCCGCGTGAAGTCAAACGTTTACATCCCAATCTGGTATTGAGCCCATACCACGATGTTCGCATTCCGAAAGGTGTTACAAGTGTTATTGCGGTGCATGACCTTTGTCTGGAAGAAATGAAAGATTTATATCCAGGTCGAATCAGAGCTTATTACTTGGCAATGCTCAGGCGTAACCTTCGAATTGCAACACATGTCATGACCGTATCGCGAACAAGTAGAGACAAACTGGTTCATCGTTATAACGTTCTAGATGCGAACATAACCGTCGTCTACAACTCTGTTCCAACCCACTTTGGACAAACTGTTGCTTATAAAAAAATCTCTGCTTTTAGGCAGAGTCATTCCCTCAGTGGTCGCTTTGTACTCTATGCAGGTGGATCAGAATATCGCAAAAATATCGAACGTTTGGCACATGCTTTTGCAATATTGGTACATAGAGAGACGGACCTCAGCTTATTGGTAACTGGACTTGCTGATCAGCGCTGGAAATCAGTATTGGACCTACTGCCACTGGGGATAAGTAAGCAGATTGCATTTGCCGGAAAGCTCTCCGATGATGAGTTGTCTACAGCTTATGCGGCAACGGACGCGGTTGTTTATCCTACTTTATGTGAAGGTTTTGGAAGAGTTTGTTTAGAGGCCATGATGTCTGGCGCGCCCTTGGCTTGCTCTGACTTGCCTGTGATGCGCGAGGTTGCAGGCGATTACCCTGTTTATTTTGAACCACTCGATGCCAACTCTATAGCAGAAGGCATTTCAAAAGCCCTTATCAAAGGGCGTCAAAGGATCATTACTGATCCACGA
The DNA here is from genome assembly GCA_009927195.1 of Betaproteobacteria bacterium. Lineage (GTDB taxonomy): Bacteria > Pseudomonadota > Gammaproteobacteria > Burkholderiales > Burkholderiaceae_C > Limnohabitans. The sequence goes on from RFNL01000054.1 coordinate 11,442, forward strand.
TTCTTTCCGGAATTTATCCTGGCCGCCTTTATGGAAAAAATAGAAGAGACTTTAAGGGGTACGCAATCTTGCAAGTAGTTGGCAACGGAGAGCATGGGGCAGATGCAAAATCAATTGCACCCATCTCGGTCATTATTCCTTGCTATCAATGCACTGACACGCTATTTAGGGCATTGAACTCAGCCCTCCACCAAACACTTCAACCCTCAGAAATCATTTTGATTGACGATGCCAGTGGCGATGGCACATTGGAAATGTTGTTGCAATACGAAAAAGAACACTTTTCGTTAATCAAGGTGATTGCACAAAACAAAAACGGTGGCCCTGGCATGGCTAGAAACGCTGGATGGGAAGTTGCATCGCAACCTTGGTTGGCATTCTTGGATGCAGACGATGAGTGGCATCCAAGAAAATTAGAAATACAGTGGTCGTGGTTGTCAGCACATCCAGAGGTTTCATTATGTGGTCATGGAACCAGGCTTAGCGACGGACAACATGAGCATGTAGATGAAGCAGCCGTAGCGTCGACAACGTTGACGACTTTACAGATGCTTTTTTCCAATCGATTGCCAACTCGATCCGTGATGTTGCGCCGAGACTTGCCATTCAGATTCATGGGCAAGGATGTGACTGAAGACTACTTGCTTTGGCTCCAAATCATCTTGGCTGGATTCTCTGCACAAAGAATGGAGTTGTGCCTTGCATATTCTTTGCGGCCAGACTTTAGCCCAGGTGGCTACAGTGGTCAATTGTGGAGGCACGAAAAGCGTGAGTTAGCGGCTATGAGGGTTTTGCGTTCCGACGGAAAGTTGAGTTGGCCGATCTGGTTTTTGGCAGCCTCTTGGTCTTGCATCAAGTATTTGCGCAGGCGTTTTTTGAGAAGACAATTGAAATGAGTGGTGAAGTTCATAGGATGTGTGTGATATCAGCGACGCCCTTGACAATTCATTTTTTCCTGAAAGCACATTTGCTGGAACTTTCTAAATATTTTGATGTGACGCTAATTGCTAACCTGCATAGCGATACCTATTTGCCACCTTTATCCTTGCCAATTCGTATGTATTCTGTTGGCATCGAGCGTAAGTTAACTCCTCGTAAAGATCTGCTGGCCTTGTCATCCTTGCTCGTACTGTTTCGACGTGAGCGCTTTGATATTGTGGTTTCGGTTGTACCTAAAGCAGGGTTGTTAGGGATGTTGGCGGCATGGTTGCGAAGGGTGCCTCGGCGTGTGCACATCTTTCAAGGCGAGGTGTGGGCGTCAAGGCGCGGTTTAATGCGGTTGATCTTAAAAAGCGCAGATCGATTGACGGCTACTTTGGCGACAGACCTATTGGCTGTAAGTGCCAGCGAGCGTGATTTTTTGGTGAGTGAATCCATTGCGCCTATGGGAAAAATAAATGTGCTTGGGGCAGGATCAATTTCTGGGGTGGATACAGATAGATTTCGAACAGATTTGGAAGTTCGTAAACAGTTACGGAAAGATTTGGGTATTCCAGAGCATGCCGTTTTGTGTATTTTCCTTGGGCGATTAACCAGAGATAAAGGCGTTATGGATTTGGTGGATGCATTTTTGGTGAGTGCAGCAACCCAAGCTAACTTGTGGCTGTTGATCGTCGGACCAGACGAGGAGAATTTAACTTTGCGGATACGCGAGTATGTTCCAGCGACTTTGAGTGAGCGCATTGTGATATTAGGTTTTTACCAGAAGCCTGAACATGTTTTAGCAGCTGCTGATTTTTTGTGTTTACCAAGCTATCGGGAGGGTTTTGGGATGGCAATTTTGGAAGCCGCATCAGTTGGACTTCCTGCAATTGGTACACGAATTTACGGCATCACCGATGCCATTCAAGAAAATCAAACCGGCTTACTCGTGAAAGTAGGTGATGTGAATGAATTGGCTGCGGCATTGACTCGCTTTTGTGAGTATCCGCAACTGCGGATGCAGTTTGCCCAGGCTGCACGCAATCGGACGTTGCTTCAGTATGAGCAAAAAACTGTTGTGAGCCGTTATGTTGACTATTTTTGCACTTTCATTGCAAAGTCATGAAACGCATATTTGATGTATCGGTCAGCATGTTGT
>RFNL01000143.1 GCA_009927195.1 Betaproteobacteria bacterium
CCACAGCGGATGCACGCACCCCAAAAACAGACACCACCAACACCAGTACCGACAAGCTTGTTCAAGGGGTGGCCACCTTGGGTGATGCAGTGAAGGGCAACGATCTGGTGGTGGATGCCTATGCCATCGGCAGTGATGGCAAATACACATTGCTCAAAGCCGGTGTAGTGGTGGACGACAACGGTGCTTTTCGCATCAATGTGGGCAGTTTTTCGGGTGCCATCCGATTGGAGATCCGCAGCCAGGGAGATGCACCCGATTACACCGATGAAGCCACTGGCCAACAGGTGAACTTGACCACCAGCCTTTGTGCGCTGGCCGTGGTCTCGGGTTCCAGAGCCGCCATCACCGTTAACTTGACCCCATTGACACACTTGGCTTATCTGGCCAACACCAACCCCAGCGTGGACAACATCGACAAGATCAATCAAGCCGTCGGCAAGGCTTTTGGCGTAGATGACCTATTGGCCACCAAAGTCATTGCAACCACCAATGATCAATTCACCACCGGCGCGTCAACTTCGGGCAAAGCTTATGGCGCTGTGCTGGCTGCTTTGTCGGGGTTGGACACGCAAACGCATAGCACCCAAATCACTCTTGAAACCATTGCCAAAAATCTGAGCGTCAGCACCGACAGCAGCACCGCGACGCTGAACGAAGTGGCCAAAGCCAAATTATTGGATGGGGCCAAAGTGGCGGCTGCGCAAACAAAGGCAGACTTGACCAGTCAAGTCGCCTTGTTGGTCAGCGCATCGCCCCAATCAGATGCTTTGGGCAACATTGCCGCCTACGCTGACAACTCCAATAACGTGGCCCCAGGGACCCGCGAATACGCCACGGCGGGCGTCACAGGCGTGAGCGATAACAACTTGTCCGCTGTCAATGCAAAGATTCATGCCAGCACAACAACCGCCGTCGATGATTTGTGGGAGGTTCAGGCCTTGGTCAACGCCGTCAATGCAAGCCTGACCCAAATCACCTTGTCGGGCAATGCCATTGCAGAAAACGCGGTTGTGGGTACTGGCATTCAAGTGGCCACGGTCAAAGTCAGCGACCCAGACAATAACAGCAACACAGGCTTGAGCTTGCGCCTTGGCGGCAACGATGCGGCCAGCTTTGCTTTGGATGGCTACCAGTTGATTTTCAAAGGTTCCACACCCGACTATGAGTCAACAAGCAGCTACCGTCTGAACTTGACCAGCACCGATGGGGATGTGGTGAAAACCGAATCGTTGCGCATCCAGGTTTTAGACGTCAACGACAACGCCCCCATCTTTACCAGCGGCAACCGCGGCACCGTGGCCGAGAACGCTGCGGCCAGCACAGTGGTCTACAGCGCAGTGACAACGGACGCCGACGGCACCGCGGACAACCGCAATGTGGTCTACAGCCTCAAGGCCGGCGCTGACTCGGAACGCCTCAACATCGACGCCGCCACCGGCGCAGTCACCCTCCACTCCAGCGCCGACTTTGAAGCCAAGCGCAGCTACACCTTCACGGTGGTGGCCACCAACACCGCTGGCGGGGTGACGCAAACGGCCGAGCAGGCCGTCACCGTCGATGTTTTAGACGTCAACGAGGCACCAGCCATCACAGCGCAATCCAAAAGCTTCCATGTATGGGGCGGTCAGCTCACTGAGATGCAGCTTCTGGCCACCGACCCTGACGATCTTGTATTACCCACAGACCAACGGTTTTGGATGGGGCAAGACTTCGGCACCAATTTATCGCTTGGTACCGATGGCAAGCTCACCATCAGTCCCCTTGTGTTTGAGAACGGCAACGCACAGAACCAAACCATTCGTGCGACTGTTTCGGACAGGGTGACCGATGGCCTGAGCGATACGGCGACGGTCAGTGTGTCGATCAAACCCTTTGCGGTTTTTTCTGAATCCGGACTGGTGGCGGTTTTCGACAGCCTGCAAGCCGCGGTTGCAGCCGCCGACGTTGGTCAGACCGTCAAGATTGCCCCGGGCAACTACGCATTGCAAAACGAAATACAGATTAGCAAGGCCATCACCATTGAAGGGGTTGATAGCGACCTCAGCGACAAAAGCCAAAGCGTGACCATCACCAATACCGAGGGAACACGCGGCTTTGTGGTGAGCGGTGATGTGTCGGGCTCGGTGACGATCAGCGGCATAAAAATACTGGGAGGCAACGAGGCGGTGTCGGTTGACGGCCCGACACATCTGGATGGACTGACAGTGAGCAACAGCACTTTCACGGGCCAACAAACAGCAGGCTTGATGATCGACCTGTCAAACGGCACATCGAACTTGAGTCAACTGGACATCCATGCTGTGGTGATTGAAGGATCAGCCAAGACAGGCATTCAGATGCAGGGGTTTGATGGTCAAGCCAATATCAGCCATGTCGATATCCACGGCGATCCCGTTGGTGAACAGCAGGGCCAAATGGAAACAGGCATTGAAATTTTGGGCAGGCAAGATGCCCATGCATCGACAGCTTCTGTGACCTTCGGGGAAATCCATTTCCTGGGCAATTTTTTATTCCATCTTATGGTTATAGACGGCCTTCAAAACATATCAAGCATCAACGAAGATCCAGTTGATTTCACAAGTGCCATTTCACAGGGTGATTCAATGCTTGTGTCCAACCTCTCTTCAGACTTCAGCCTCAAAAACTTGTCCTTGAACATGAATGACTTCCAAAATACGCTTTTATTGGCTTCACCTCAAAACACCGGCATACAAATCGAAGGTTCCGGCTACAAGGATATGATTTCGGGCACAGCAGGTAATGACACGATCAAAGGAGGTGGGGGCCTGGATTCAGCCCTTGTATCCTCAATGCCAACAGACTTTGTTTTTGATGCAAGTTCGGCAACCATGTCCATGACCTCTCTGGAGGGGGTTGACCAACTCATTGGCATTGAACAAGTTATCAGAATCGATGCCAATGACCAAAGTGCTTTGCCGACCACCTATTGGTTGGCACCGATGTTGTCCCTTTCCGATGACCCCTACACACGCATTTCCAGTTTGCAAGACTTGCTTCGTCATTGGGATGTGTTGGTCTATGGCGGTGCCAAAGACATCACGATGGACGAGGCATTGGCCGTTGCTTATAGTGGTGCTAGCTATTGGGAAAACGACACGGTGACAGTTCTGATTCAAAGTGGAGAAAGCCCTTTGACGGATGAAATGATGCAAATTCTTCAATCCATCCATGTGGATGATTCCAAGGTGCTGTAGCCTGGGGATGGGTCAGGCCCTGGCCAGAAGCTTAAAGGGGCTTGGTCACCCCGCCGTCATTTCACTCAGTAAGCTTGGCCCAACTGGCTCAAGATGGCTGGGTTTTCCAAGGTGCTGGTGTCTTGGGTGATGGCCTCACCCTTGGCCAGCGAACGCAACAATCGGCGCATGATTTTGCCGGAGCGGGTTTTGGGCAGGTTTTCGCCAAAACGGATGTCTTTGGGCTTGGCTATGGGGCCAATTTCTTTGGCCACGTGGTCGCGCAGTTGCTTGGCAATGGCTTTGCCCTCTTCGCCGCTGGGCAGGCTGCGTTTGAGCACCACAAAGGCGCAGATGGCCTCACCGGTGGTGTCG
>RFNL01000247.1 GCA_009927195.1 Betaproteobacteria bacterium
CCGCTGGCCCATTGCACTCATTTTGCTGTTGGTCAAAATTTGCGCCATCGCGTCTTTGGCCGCCGGGCTTTGTTCGCGCTCGTAGGCTTTGGCCAAATGGGCGATGTAGTCACTCGGATGGTAGTAGCTGATGTACTGAAGCGCAGCAGCGATGGATTCAATGAGGTCGTGTTGGGTGATGGTGGTCATGGTCAGGTTTCAGTGGTGCGAATCAGCCTCATGACCGATGACGCGGGTTTGATTCAAAAGCTTGTCGGTGTACGCAATGGCCAAGGCACTGAGCAAGAAAGCAATGTGAATGATGGTCTGCCACAGCAAGACTTTCTCATCATAGTTGGCTGCATTGATGAATGTTTTGAGCAGGTGTATCGAGGAAATGCCAATGATGGCCATGGCCAGTTTTACCTTGAGCACAGACGCATTCACATGGCTGAGCCATTCGGGTTGGTCGGGGTGTTGTTCCAAATACATGCGTGACACAAATGTTTCATAGCCGCCGACGATCACCATGATGAGTAGATTGGAAATCATCACCACATCGATCAAGCCCAGGATCACCAGCATGATGATGACCTCGGTCAGTTGGGTGGGAACCCCATCGGCTTTGTAACCCACGCTGGCGATCAGGGCTTGCAAGGCTGTTTGGCTGCCAAACACCGCTTCGAGCAGGTGCAGCAATTCCACCCAAAAATGAAACACATACACGCCTTGCGCGGCGATCAAACCCAGGTAGAGCGGGAGTTGCAGCCAGCGACTTGCAAAAATCACGCGAGACAGTTTGCTGGGCGAGGGCGCATGAGGGTCGGCAGACATGTCGGGTGCAGTGGGGTTTGGCGGTGAATCCATTTTAAATGAGGCTTGCGCCATCCCACACCTGAGCACGTGCATCAGCTGGCAGACAGTCAGTGGCATGTAAGTGCTTTGCACGACATTTCGGGTCGGCAGAGTCGCCCAGCGACCACAACACCCAGGAGACAAGACATGAGCCAGCAAACCCAAGAACCAAGGTTCTTTCACCCCTCGCCCGCATTTGTCCAGCAGGCCCATGTATCGGGCATGGATGCCTACCGCGCCTTGTGCGCCAAAGCCGATCAAGATTACCCCGGCTATTGGGCTGACTTGGCGCGCGAACACATCAGCTGGAAAAAACCCTTCACCCAAGCGCTCAACGACACCCAAGCGCCATTTTTCAAGTGGTTTGAAGACGGCTTGCTCAATGTGTCCTACAACTGCTTGGACCGACACATCGAAAAAGGTCTGGGCGAGAAGACCGCCCTCATTTTTGAGGCCGACGGCGGTGAGGTCACCCTTGCGACCTACGCCCAATTGCATGCACGCACCTGCCAAATCGCCAATGCGCTCAAGTCACTGGGCATTCGCAAAGGCGACCGCGTCATCATCTATATCTCGATGTCGATCGAAGGCGTGGCCACCATGCAAGCCTGTGCCCGCATCGGTGCCACCCATTCGGTGGTGTTTGGCGGTTTTTCAGCCCAGTCCTTGCGCGACCGCATCGAGGACACCGGTGCCAAGATGGTCATCACCGCCGACCACCAGGTGCGCGGTGGCAAGCAACTTCCCCTGAAATCCATTGTCGACGAGGCCCTGGGTTTGGGCGGTTGCGACAGCGTCAGCATGTGCTGGTGGTCAAACGCTCGGGCGCAGATGTGAGCATGACCGCTGGACGCGACCTTTGGATGGCCGATGTGGCCGACAGCCAGGCCACCCACTGCGAACCCGAATGGGTCGAGGCCGAGCATCCCTTGTTTTTGCTCTACACATCGGGCTCGACGGGCAAACCCAAAGGCGTGCAACACAGCACCGCCGGCTATTTGCTGCATGCCGCGCTCACCACCCACTGGACCTTTGACCTCAAGCCCCACGACGTTTTTTGGTGCACTGCAGACATTGGTTGGGTCACGGGCCACACTTACATCACCTACGGCCCGCTGGCCCTGGGCGGCACCGAAATCGTGTTTGAAGGCGTGCCCACCTACCCTGATGCAGGCCGCTTTTGGAAGATGATCCAAGACCACAAGGTCAGCATTTTTTACACCGCGCCCACGGCCATTCGCTCACTGATCAAGGCTGCTGAAAGCAACCCGGCCGTGCATCCCCAGCGCTACGATCTGAGCAGCCTGCGCTTGCTCGGCTCGGTGGGCGAACCCATCAACCCCGCCGCCTGGGAGTGGTACCACCAGCATGTGGGTGGTGGCGGTTGCCCCATCGTGGACACTTTCTGGCAAACCGAAACCGGTGGTCACATGATCACGCCACTGCCCGGTGCCACGCCCATGGTGCCCGGTTCTTGCACCTTGCCTTTCCCTGGCATCCAAGCCGCCATCGTTGACGAAACGGGCAAAGACGTGCCCAACGGACAAGCGGGCATTTTGGTGGTCAAAAAACCCTGGCCCTCGATGATCCGCACCATTTGGGGCGACCCCGAGCGCTTCAAGAAAAGCTACTACCCCGAAGACTTCCAAGGCAAGTACTACTTGGCAGGTGACGGCGCGATCCGCGACGCCCAGTCGGGTTACTTCACCATCACCGGCCGCATTGACGAC
>RFNL01000314.1 GCA_009927195.1 Betaproteobacteria bacterium
TGAATCCACTTGCGCCAGCAAGGTGGTGGGCACCTGAACAAAGGGCACGCCTCGCATGTAGCAAGCGGCGGCAAAGCCCGTCATGTCACCGACCACACCCCCGCCTAAAGCGATGAGCACCGTTCGCCGGTCACAAGCCTTGGCCAGCAACACATCAAATATTTGATGCAAGGTCTCCCAGTTTTTGTGCGCTTCGCCATCGGGCAAAGCCAGCACATGAATTTGGGCAAAATGCGGGGCCAAGGCCGCTTGCAAGCCCTTGGCAAACAGCGGGGCCACGGTGGTGTTGGTGACGATGAGCGCGCTATTGGCCTCGGGCAGGTTGGCCCAGGTGCCGGGCGCAAACAGCAAGTCCGCCCCAATCAGGATGGGATAGCTGCGCTCGCCCAAATGGATGTGAACGGTCTGATCAGTAAGTTGGGCCATGACACAGTTCAGTGTGAGGGGGAAGCGGCTGACGCCACAGGGCTGGGGGACGGCACCCCGAGCGCCTGAGCAGGTTCGACGGATCGCTCCAAGTGCTGCATCACACCTTGCACCATGGCACCCACCGATGGGCGCGGGCTTTCAATCACATGGTGGGCTGCGGCGCGGTAGAGGGGATCGCGCAGTGCAAACAGGTCCTGCAATCGCTGCAAGGGATCGTTGACTTGCAACAAAGGGCGTTTGCGATCATGGCGCAACCGGCGAAACAGTTCCTGCGGGCTGGCATACAGGTAAAACACCGGACCAGTTTGTCGCAGCAATGCCCGGTTTTGCTCGCTCAAGACCGAACCACCGCCTGTGGACAACACCCCCTCAGTTTGCCGGGCCAATTCGGTCAGTACATCGGTTTCCACTTCTCGAAAGCGTGCTTCGCCCTGGCGCTCAAAATACTCTCGAATTGAGCAACCCAAGCGTTGTTCAATCGCGTGATCCGAGTCCACAAAGGGAATGTCGAGTCGGCGGGCCAATTGGCGACCCACCGTGGATTTGCCACAACCTGGCATACCAACCAATACCAACAAAGGGAGCTTTCTTAGCGTGCAGGTGCACTGGAGTTGACCATTTTAGGGCTTATGAAAACCAGTAACTCTTGCTTTTTGGAGCTGCGCAAACTGTTCTGAAACAGCCATCCCAAGCCCGGGATATCGGCGAAAAAAGGCACCTTGTTGCGACCGTTGGACTCGTTGAGTTCGTAAATCCCGCCGATCACCACCGTGCCACCATCTTCCACCAGCACCTGGGTATTGACATGCTTGGTGTCAATGGCAAAACCAGCGGTGGTGGACTGGCCCACGCTGTCTTTGCTGATGTCCAGGTCCAAAATGATTCCGCCGTTGGGTGCAATTTGGGGAGTCACCTCCAGCTTCAGGTTGGCCTTGCGAAAGGCGATCGAAGTTGCCCCGCTGGATGTGGCGGTTTGGTAGGGCAACTCAGTGCCTTGCTCAATGACGGCCTTGGTTTGGTTGGCCGTGACCACCCTGGGGCTGGACACCACTTTGCCTTGACCATCGGATTCCAAGGCTGAGATTTCCAAGCCCAACAAGCGGGTTTTGGATGCGTCATAAATCGACACCGCCACCGTGGCGGCGGCTGCCCCATTGATGGCTGCTGCGGGTAAATTGACCATGCTGCCCGATACATCGGTGGCAGCAGCGGTCACCCCTGGTACGCGTGCATTGTTGACAACCGCGCCCAAGTTGTTGCCCACCCCTTGGGCCGCGCCAGCGGCATCGATGGCACCCAAACGCACTCCCAGGGCTTTGCTGAAGGTATCGGTGGCTTCGACGATGCGCGCCTCGATCAATATTTGCCGCAAAGGCACGTCGATGCGGGCCAGCATTTGCGCCACCTGCTCCAAACGATCGGCCACATCGGTGACAAACACCTGGTTGGTGCGCGGTTCGGCCATGACACTGCCCCTGGGACTGAGGATGCGCGGGTTGCCGCTGAGGCTGGCCAAAGTTCCACTGGGATTGGCTGAATGGGGGTTGTAGGGGTTCCAAGGGGCTGCGCCAACCATGGCACTGGCCTGAGTTCCCAACAAATACGCCAACACCTCACTGGCGCGCGCATAGCTGAGTTCAAAGGCGCGGGTTTGCAAAGGCTCAAGGGCTTGTAGGGCCTGGCGGGCCTCCAGGTTTTTTTTCTCGCGCGCACTGATCTCGGCCTGGGTTGCCACCCACAACACCTCACCTTGGCGTTGATAGGCCAGCCCTTTGGCTTGCAGCAAGGCGTCCAGGGCCACCACCCAGGAGACATCTTTGAACCGCACTGTCACATGGCCCGTCACCGAATCGGATACCACCACATTCAAACCCGTAAAGTCTGCAATCACCTGCAAAGCAGCCCGCATCTCGATGTTTTGAAAATTCATCGACAAGACTTGTGCTTTGTCGCTGGGTGGCGCCGCGCCATTGGCGGGCGTCGGTGTGCCCCCCATGCCTTGGGTCCAAGCCGGGCCGCTTGCCCACAATGTGGATAAAGATAAAACCGCGAATAAAAGCCAATGACCCACTGGCCCGCCAAAGCCGCTATGGGGCTGAAGCTTCGCGCCAATGGCCCAGCCCAGTGTCAGTTGTGTCTGATTCATGGCCGTGCCTTGGGTGAAAGGGGAGTTGTGTGGTTGGAAACGAGTGCCACTTTGGGGGTGGGCCAATGTAAAAAATGCGGTTCCCAATGTCCTTGCGCGTTGCGCTGGATCTGGCGCAAAACCAAGTGATCATCACCGATGTGTTGCACCCGACCATGCTGACGGCCCACGTGCGCACCCACGGCCACCCGATGCAAGGTATTACCAGCTTGAACCACAGCCATACGCTGATTGCCTTGTTGCAGCCAACCCACCCACTCGATTTGGTGGAGGTCGAACGCTTCCAAGGCCTCACGAGTGCGTTTCAGTTCGGGGGCCAGCCATTGCTGGCGTCCCGGTTGCCGGCTGAGTTGTTCATGCCAATGCACCAGCAACGCTTGCTCATCGAGCAAGGCCCCTCCATCGATCCTGTGGGTGGACACTGGCTTGGGGGCCAGTGGCGGTGCTTGCGCCGCCACTTCCCAACGGAGTTGCCAAGGACCCATGTGGTCAAGGCGCAGCAACTCCACCTGCAACGGCGTTGCCTCCTGGGAAAGTTGTGCCATCAAATGGGTCACCGCAAGGGACGGGCCTTGCGCGACTGCCCGCCACCTTGCGCTGACAGCAGATCCCGCCGCACCCGTCAGCGGCGACCAGGTCACTGGCAATGCCCAAGCCGCCGGGTTCGATGCCTGTGTCGGTTTGTGTTGCGCCTGCGCGACCCGCATGGTTTGCACCTGCTGTTGCAACTCAGGCAAGGCCTGACGCATTTGCTCACCCGCCTGTTGTTGCGCGAGCAAGACTTCGTGGGCTTGTTGCAATGCCGTTATCGATTGCCATGTGGGCCATAAAGATGCAATGCATGCGGCCAAAGCCACGCCCACCCCGGTGCCAAGCGCGGCCACTTGTTGACCCAAAGTCCAGGCCCAGGGCGCATCCCAGCGCCATGCCTGCACAGGCTGGTGCGGTACTGACAGCGCGTTGCTGGCCGAAAGGTTCATGGCTGCGCCCGCACTGGGTTGCTGGGGATGGCTGTCCAGCGCCATTCAAAGGCCCACCAACTGTCGGGCATGCCTTGCGGGTCTGGCACCGGCTCAGATTCCATGGACATCACCTGCACACCCGCCAGGCCCGAGCGCTGCTGCCATTGCTTGAGCACCAGGGCTGCATCTGCGGCCTGCAGCGCATGCCCGCCACTGTCAGGCCTTGCGCATTCCACACCAAACGTTCCAGGTGCAAGGGGGGTGTGAGAGCCGCAGCCAAAGCTTGCCAAGGGTGCCAGGGCTGGTGCGTGGTCGTTGGCGCTTGGCTTTGACCCAATTGGGCGCTTTGCAAGGCTTGGCGCTCTTGGGTCCAGCGCTGGTGGGCCAGTCGATCGGGGCCCTGTGCATCGATCTGGGCTTGTACTTGCGCGTTCATTTCGGTCCATTGCCCAAGCTGCCAAGCCAAAACGCCCGCCGCAGATGCCCAAACCAGCAAAGAAATACCCACAGTCCAGGTCCAACGCTGGCGCCACCAACGGCGTTGGCGCTGCCACAAGCGCTCACGCTCGGGCAACAAATTGACGGGCATCATGCGACAAACCGGCGCAAGGCCAGACCCATGGCCAAGGCACTGGCCTGTTCGTTGTGCCGCCCTGGCACCAAGCGTTGGGCATGAGCGCGCCAGCGCTGCATGGCCTGTGAACTGATGTCCACCACCCAGGGCAGCAAACCTGCGCGTCGCACCCATTCGAGCATGGGCTGCAGGTCTTGCAAGGGCAGCGCAAATACCCCGTAGGTTGACTCCTTGGGGCTTGCGCCCTCTTGCAAAGCATAGTCCCAGCTCACCTGGGACATGTCCCAGGGCAGCAGGTCGCGCAGGTGCAAGCCAATTTGAAAGTGCAGGTCTTCCCCTTGCAATCGGGTATCAAATGCCATGGCCTGATGCCACACCAGGGCGTCGGGCACGGCCAATGCCACCCGCCGCACCCGGCTGGCGCTGCGCCGCCAAGCCTGGGCCAAAGCCAGACTGGGGTCAGCTTGGCCTTGCCAACTTTCTTGCTCGCAAAAACTCAATCGCCAACCTTGCGCGGGGTGACCGTCCACCGCCACCAGGCTCAAGTCCCCCTCGCCCCAGTCCACTCCCAACAAGGCTTGACGACCCGAACGTGTTATGGTGCTAAACCATGACATGTGCATCTCCTTGGATGTGAAAGCGGATCCTAGCGATGAATGCTTTTGGTTTCAATACCGTCAACCCGATGCACGAACGGGTTGTATTTTTTTATAATTGGCGTTTTGCCTCACCGCAACGGTCGCACCGTGGCGGTTGCCCATGAACCGCAAGTCCACCCCCGACACGCCGCCCAGCGACAGCAGTCCTTCTCAACTGGGGGCCTTGGTATGGGGCTTTTTCATGTGGACGCTGGGCTTGGGCCTGGCCGGCGTGCTGTCGCTGGCCTTGCTGGTGGCCTTGGCGCTGGCCATGGCCTACCCCCAACTGCCCGATATTTCCGACCTGGCCGACTACCGTCCCAAGCTGTCGATGCGGTGTTTTCGGCCGAAGGCACCTTGATTGGTGAGTTTGGCGAAGAGCGGCGCAACTACACCGAATTCAAAGACATTCCGCAGGTGATGAAAGATGCCGTGCTGGCCATCGAGGACGCGCGCTTCTACCAACATGGCGGGGTGGACTATATTGGTTTGGCACGCGCGAGTTTGGCCAACCTGGGCCGGGCCAAAAGCCAGGGCGCGTCGACCATCACCATGCAAGTGGCCCGCAATGTTTACCTGAGTTCCGAAAAAACCTTCACCCGCAAAATTTATGAATTGCTGCTGACATTCAAGCTTGAGCACTCACTGAGCAAAGATCAAATTTTTGAGATTTACCTCAACCAAATTTTCTTGGGCAACCGAGCCTATGGCTTTGCGGCCGCTTGCGAGGCGTATTTCGACAAGCCCTTGAAAGCCATCACGGTGGCCGAAGCCGCCATGCTGGCAGGCTTGCCCAAAGCGCCATCGGCCTACAACCCCATCAGCAACCCCAAACGCGCCCGCTCGCGCCAGCTCTACATCATTGAACGCATGCTCGACAACGGCTTCATCACCCAAGCCCAAGCCGATCAGGCCAAGGGCGAAGAGCTGAAAGTTCGCAACGCCAACCAAGGGTTTCGCAAACATGCCGACTATGTGGCCGAGATGGCGCGGTCTTTGATGTTTGCCCAGTACGGTCAAGACGCTTACACCAGGGGATTGAAGGTCTACACCACGGTGCGTGCCACCGACCAAGAAGCGGCCTACCAAGCGCTGCGCCGCGGCATCATGGACTACGAAAAGCGCCAACACTACCGGGGGCCTGAAAAATTCATCGATCTGCCCAGCAATGCGCGTGAGCGCGATGAGTTGATCGACGACACCTTGATCGAGCAAGGCGACAAGGGTGACCTGCTCGCCGCCGTGGTGCTGGAGGCCACTCCCAAACTGGTTCGGGCGGTGCGGCAAAACGGCGAGGTGATCGAGGTCACTGGAGAAGGACTCAAGCCGGTGCAATCGGGCTTGGCCGATAAATCTCCGCCCAACATCAAACTGCGTCCGGGTGCGGTGATTCGCATTGTCAAGGGCAGCAACTGGGAAATCACCCAATTGCCCGAGGTGGAAGGGGCATTTGTCGCCATGGATCCACGCGACGGTGCGATTCGCGCGCTGGTAGGTGGCTTTGACTTTGATAAAAACAAATTCAACCATGTGACCCAGGCATGGCGCCAACCTGGATCAAGTTTCAAGCCATTCATTTATTCAGCCGCCTTGGAAAAAGGGTTCACCCCAGCCACCGTGGTCAACGACTCGCCTTTGTTTTACGACGCCAGTGTGACCGGTAGCCAGGCGTGGGAGCCGAAGAATTACGACGGCACTTTTGAAGGGCCAATGACCCTGCGCAAGGGCTTGGCGAAATCCAAAAACATGATTTCAATCCGGGTGCTCGAAGCGGTGGGACCGCAAAACGCACAAAACTGGATCACCCAATTTGGCTTTGATGCCCAACGTCATCCGGCCTACCTGACCATGGCGCTGGGTGCAGGCTCGGTCACCCCTTTGCAAATGGCCACAGGCTATTCGGTGTTTGCCAATGGCGGTTTTCGCATCAACCCCTACCTGATCAGCAAAGTCACCGATGCCTTGGGCAAGGTGTTGTCTGACTACACGCCCATTGAGCAAGAAGAATCGGTGCGTGCCATCAGTGCGCGCAATGCCTTTGTGATGAGCAGCTTGCTGCAAGAGGTGACCCGCTCAGGCACGGCGGCCAAAGCCCAAGCCACCCTCAAACGCAATGACATCTTCGGCAAAACCGGCACCACCAATGATTCCATGGACGCTTGGTTTGCCGGTTACCACCCCACCCTGACCGCCGTGACTTGGATTGGCTACGACACACCCCGCAAGCTCGGTGACCGAGAAACTGGGGGCGGCTTGAGCCTGCCGGTGTGGATCCAGTACATGCAATCCGCGCTCAAAAACACGCCCATCACCGAGATGATTGCGCCCCCCGGCGTGGTGTATGAAGGTGGCGACTGGTTCTTTACCGAATTCGCCCGCAGTTCAGGCATCAGCAGCTTGGGGCTGGAGGGCAAATCGGGCAATGCCGAGCTGCCTTCGGCGGACGAGAAAAAGAAAATTCTCGACCTGTTCAAGAACTGAAGTCGAGGGGAAAGCCCGCTTGGGCAGTTGCATCGGCGCTGAGTTGCGCCCAAAAATTACCCTTCCCTTTGGTATCCACCCAGGCCAGACCATCGTGCCGATAGTGGTAGCCGCCGCTGCGGCTGGCCAGCCACACCTCATGCAAAGGTTTTTGCAAGTTGATCACGATTTGACTGCGGTTGGCAAACACCAACGTCACCATGCCACCGACCCGCTGGTTGTCGATATCGGCATCGGTGTTTTCGTTGATGCGATCGCAATGGCGCTCGACCCCGAGCAACAATGCCTCTGCCTGGTTCATGAATTCGGTATCGTTCATACAAATGTGCGAAGACGCGCTGGCTACAATTTCAAAATGAATAACAGGCCCATTCTATTCAGCCGATATGTCCTTGCCATCGGTGTGGCGGCCATGGCATCGGCGTGCGGCCAACGTGGCGCCTTGTACCTGCCCGATCAGACTCCGCCCGATCAGCGTGGGCCTTATACCCAGCCCACCCCCGCTTCGTCTGCTGCCCCCAAGGCCCTCAGCCCCACGCCATGAATCCCTCCGAATTACCCGGCGCTCCTTTTTTATCCCAACGCGATGGCCAGTTGTGGCTGGAAGGTGTGCCCCTGACGGAACTGGCAGCCCAATGCGGCACGCCATTGTTCGTCTACTCCAAGGCCGCCATGCTCAGCGCCTTGGAGGCCTACCAAAGGGCATTTGCCGGCCGCAATGCCAGAGTGCATTACGCGATGAAAGCCAACCCCTCGTTGGGGGTGTTGCAGGTGTTTGCCCAAGCGGGTTGTGGCTTTGATATTGTCTCGGGCGGCGAGCTCGAGCGCGTGCTGGCCGCTGGCGGTCGAGCCGATCGGGTGATCTTCTCAGGCGTGGGCAAAACCCGCGCCGAAATGCGGGCGGCTTTGCAAGCAGGCATTGCCTGCTTCAATGTCGAGAGCGAGGCCGAGTTGGAAGTGCTGAGCGAGGTGGCCATGGCTTTGGGCCTGCGTGCGCCGGTGAGCGTGCGCGTCAATCCCAACGTAGACCCCCAGACCCATCCCTACATATCCACCGGTTTGAAGGGCAATAAATTTGGCATTGCCCACGAAGACACCTTGCGTTGCTATTTGCATGCCGCCCAGTTACCTGGCCTGCGGGTGGCAGGCATCGATTGCCACATTGGTTCGCAAATCACCAGCGCTGGTCCTTATTTGGATGCTGTGGACAAGGTGCTCGACTTGGTCCAATCCATTGAGGCAGCGGGCGTGGCCATCGAGCACCTGGATTTCGGCGGGGGCTTGGGCATCAACTACAACGGCGACACTCCACCTGCGGCCGATGCCTTGTGGGCTCAGTTGTGGGCCAGGTTGGACGCCCGCGGTTTTGGCCAGCGGCCCTTGATGATTGAGCCTGGGCGCTCATTGGTGGGCAACGCCGGTGTCTGTCTGACCGAAGTGCTCTACCTCAAGCCAGGTACGCAAAAAAACTTTTGCATCATCGATGCGGCCATGAACGACTTGCCCCGACCGGCGATGTATCAAGCGTTTCACCAAATCGTTCCCTTGGTGTCGCGCCATGGCCCTGTCACGCCGTACGATGTGGTTGGGCCGGTGTGCGAAAGCGGTGACTGGATTGGCCGTGATCGCCCTTTGTCTGCTCAGGCCGGCGACCACCTGGCAGTGCTGTCTGCCGGGGCCTATTGCATGAGCATGTCGAGCAACTACAACACGCGAGGAAGGGCCGCGGAGGTATTGGTGGATGCAGACCAGTGGCATGTCATTCGCGAGCGCGAATCCACCCAAGACCAAATGCGCGGCGAGCGCCTGGTCTGAGCCCGGCAACCCTGCGTCTTCGACATCACCGACTGGGCTGGCTTTTCAACGCACTGGCGTTGTGCGAGTTGCGCCACCAGTACCACCCACGCCAAGCCAGCAAGCTGGCCAAAATGCCACCATAAACCCAGACCTCAGTTTGGTTGTTTTTGCCCTCCCGCATCCAGTAAAAATGCAATACCCCCAAGGCGGCCACGGCATACACCATTCGGTGCAAAGCCTGCCAACGCTTGGGCCCCAACCAGCGCACGGCACGGTTGAACGAGGTGGCGGCCAGACTGGCCAGCAACACCAAGGCCAAAAAGCCCACCAAAATAAACGGGCGTTTGGCGATGTCGCCCGCCACATCGGACCAATCCCAACCCATGTCCAGCCAGGCGTAGCACAACAGGTGAGTCAGGGCATACACAAAGACATTCACGCCAATCATGCGCCGAAAGCGCATCAGCGCTGCCTGGCCAGTGATCACGCGAAGAGGTGTCACAGCCAGGGCCAGACACAACGCACGCAAACTCCAGTCACCGGTTTGGCGAATGAGGGCTTCGGCCGGATTGGGGCCCAATGCGTCGTTGACCGCTGCCAGCAACAGCCAAATAAAGGGGACAGCTAACAATGCAGCCAACAAGGGCTTGGTCGCAGGGTGGCGCCACATGGGGGTGATCAGTAGTTTTTGGTCAGATCCATGCCGGCATACAACTGCCCCACCTGCGCTTCGTAGCCATTGAACATCAAGGTCTTGCGCTTCTTGCTGAACAAACCGTCTTCACCAATGCGCCGCTCGTTGGCTTGGCTCCATCGCGGATGGTCAACGTTGGGGTTGACGTTGGAATAAAACCCGTATTCGTGCGAAGCCGCCTTGTTCCATGCGGTGGCCGGTTGCTTTTCGACAAAGCGGATTTTCACAATGCTTTTGGCGTTTTTGAATCCATACTTCCAGGGCACATTCAAACGAATGGGGGCCCCATTTTGGTTGGGCAGCACCTCACCA